>JBAWYY010000394.1:0-3201 GCA_037143285.1 Alphaproteobacteria bacterium
GGGGCAAATGGCATTGGCGCGGATATTGTCCGGCCCGAGCTCGCGGGCGGTGGCCTTGGTATAGCCGAGGATTGCGGCCTTGGCCGCCGCATAGGCTGAGCCGCCGAAGACCCCGCCGCCGCGCTGGCCCGAAACCGAGCTCATATTGACGATGGAGCCGGATTTCTGCGCGCGCATCAGGCGGCCGACCGCGACCGTCATGTGGAAGGTGCCGCGCATGTTCACGTCCATCACCCGGTCATAGAGGGCGGGATCGGTGTCGAGAATGCGCACCGGCGAGGTGATGCCGGCATTGTTCACGAGCACATCGACGCGGCCATATTTCGCCTGCGCGCGGGCCGCGACCTTTTCGCAGTCGGATTGGCGGGTGACGTCGCATTTCATCGCGAGATGGCCACGGCCTTTCAGAGTCTTCACCGCCTCGCGGGCGCCGGCCAAATCGATATCGGTGATCACCACTTTCGCGCCGTGCTCGGCAAAGAGACGGGCGGTGGCAAGCCCCAGCCCGCGCTTTGAGGCGGCGCCGGTGATAACAGCAACTTTACCCTTCAAGAGCATGCGCTCCTCCCGTTTCAACCGATTTAAGTCTTGTTTGTTGGCAGTCTAGCCGCGAGATGTCGAGCACCACGCGGGCGTCAGTCGGAAATGGAGGCTTAGCTGTTGCGCCGTTCCAGGAAGGCTTTCATCCGCTCAAGCGCTTTTGAGATGTTCTCGGCCGAATTGGCGTAGCTCAGGCGGATATAGCCCTCGCCATAGACGCCAAAGTCCGGCCCCCCGATGGTGGCAATGCCGGCATCCTCCAGAAGCGCGCTTGCGAGCGGCTTTGCTTTCCAGCCGGTCTTGGCAATGTTGGGAAAGGCGTAGAAGGCGCCCTTCGGCACGATGCAGGAGACGCCTGGGAGCTTATTCAGCCCATCGACCACAAGCGCGCGCCGCTTGTCGAATTCCGCGACCATGGCGCCAACGGCATCCTGCGGACCGGTCAGGGCTTCGAGCGCCGCATATTGGGCGGGGGCATTGACGCAGGAGAAGGAGTTCACCGCGAGCTTGCGCGCGTGCTCATAGAGCTTGCCCGGCCAGACCGAATAGCCGAGCCGCCAGCCGGTCATGGCATAGGTTTTCGACCAGCCATTGAGCAGGATCGTGCGGTCGCGGATCGAGGGATAGCTCAACAGGCAGACATGGGTCTCGCCGTCATAGACCATCTGGTCGTAGATTTCGTCGGAGAGGATGGCGACATCGGGGAAGCGCTCCATCCCCTTCACCAGCTTGTCCACTTCCGATTTCGGCGTGACGCCGCCGGTGGGATTGGCGGGCGAATTGATGATCACGAGCCGGGTTGCCGGCGTGATCAGGGACAGAAGCTCATCAGCCGCAAAGCCGAAGCCGTTCTCCTCGCGGATCGGCACGGGGATGGGATTGGCCCCGGTATATTCGATCATCGAGCGGTAGATGGGGAAGCCGGGGTCGGGATAGAGGATGTCCACGCCGGGTGCGCCGAACATCAGGATGGCCGCAAACATCGTGACCTTGCCGCCCGGCACGATCATCACCTCTTCCGGCGAGACCTTGACCTGGAAGCGTCGGTCGAGGTCGGCGGCAACCGCCTCGCGCAGCGGCAAGATGCCGTTGGCGGGCGTATAGCCGTGATGGCCGTCGCGGATGGCCTTGATCGCGGCTTCCGTGATGTTGGCGGGCGTCGCGAAGTCCGGCTGGCCGATGCCGAGATTGATGACGTCTTTGCCCGCACGCGCCAGCGCTGTTGCGCGAGCCAAGACGGCAAAGGCATTTTCTTCGCCCATACGGTCGAAGTTCGAGACGGTGTGCAGGGTCATGGGCGTTTCCGATGGTCAGCATGCGACCGTCAGCGCGGCCTTCGTTGTCCTATGCCGGAAATGAGGGCGGATGAACAAGAGGGCGCTTGTCTTGCGCTTGTCGCTTCGGGTCTCGCGCAAACAAGCCATGCAAGGGCTCATAGAGCGGTTGATTGGTGCGGGCTGAGGCTTATCCTAGGGGCAAATCACAACAAGGATACCCGGAGGATAACCCCATGGCACGCCGTAAGAAAACCGCCAAATCGCTGCGCTCGCGCGCCTGGTTCGACAATCCCGAAAATCCCGGGATGACCGCGATCTATCTGGAGCGCACGGTCAATTGGGGCCTGACGCTGGATGAATTGCGCACGGGACGGCCGATCATCGGCATCGCGCAGACGGGCTCGGATATCTCGCCCTGTAACCGCCACCATATCGAGCTGGCACAGCGCGTGAAGGACGGCATTCGCGATGCGGGCGGCGTACCGCTCGAATTTCCGGTCCACCAGATCCAGGAAACGCTGAAGCGCCCGACCGCGGCGCTCGACCGGAACCTGCAATATCTCTCGCTCGTCGAAATCCTCTACGGCTATCCCATGGATGGCGTCGTGCTGCTGACGGGCTGCGATAAGACGACGCCGGCACTGCTCATGGGGGCTGCCACCGTCGATATCCCGGCAATCGTGCTCTCCGGCGGGCCGATGCTGAACGGCTGGTGGAACAACAAGCGCGCGGGCTCGGGCACAGTGGTGTGGGAAGCGCGCAAACTGCAGGCCGATGGCACCATCACCTATGACGAATTCATCGATGTGGTGACGAAGTCGGCGCCCTCGGTCGGCCATTGCAACACCATGGGCACGGCGTCCACCATGAATGCGCTGGCCGAAGCCCTGGGCATGTCGCTGCCGGGCTGTGCCGCGATCCCTGCGCCCTATCGCGAGCGGGCGCAAATTGCCTATGCGACGGGCAAGCGCATTGTCGACATGGTCTGGGAGGACCTGAAGCCCTCGGACATTCTCACCCGTGAGGCGTTTGAGAATACAATTGTCGCCAATTCCGCCATTGGCGGGTCCACCAATGCGCCGATCCACATCAATGCCATCGCCCGCCATATCGGCGTGGAACTCGCCATTGAGGATTGGGAGAAGGTCGGCCACGACGTGCCTTTGATGGTCAATATGCAGCCGGCGGGGGCGTTCCTCGGCGAGGAATATTACCGCGCGGGTGGGCTGCCGGCTGTGATGAACGAGCTTCTGAAGGCCGGCCGCATCCATGGCGGCGCCATGACGGTGACCGGCAAGACCATGGCCGAGAATATCGCGGCTGCCCGCATTGGCGGCGAGGAAGTGATCCACCCCTATGCCAAGCCGCTGGTGAAGGATGCGGG
>JBAWYY010000395.1:0-3198 GCA_037143285.1 Alphaproteobacteria bacterium
CTGCCAGGGATTGCTGGATGAAGGTCGCCCAGAGCGCGATATCCTCGCCCCAGGGTGCCGGCAGAAGCCGCAGCGAGAAGCGCACGCCGCCGGCCCCGCGACGATGGCCGGCCTCGTCCAGAAGCTTCTCGGCGCCCGCCTTGTCATAGGCATATTGCGGCATATTGGTCGGATAATAATCCGTTGAGGTCGAGGGGATCGGACCCGTGCCCAATTTCGCGAAGGGCCCGAGGAAGTTCTCGATGAAGAACGGCACGTTCAAGGCATGCGCAATCGCCTTGCGGACGCGGATATCAGCGAGTTGGGGTGTGCGGAAGTTGAACTCGATGGTGTTGGTGCGGGCATTGCCCTCATTGCCTCGGGTGGTCACCTCAAAGCGCTGATCGCGCCCAAGCCGCTGCATGTCGGCAATGGCAAGCGACGAGAAGGGCGAGAACAGAAGCTGGCCCGATTCCATCTGAGCCGCAGCCGCTGCTCGGTCGCCCACAACGCGCCAGATGATGCGGTCGAGATAGGGCCGGTTCTCGCGCCAATAATTGTTATTGCGCTCGGCGATGATGAATTGCCCGCGCTCATATTGAACGAATTTGAACGGGCCGGTGCCGACAGGCGCGGTATTGGCGGGGTTCTGGCGGATGTCGCCGGTCTCAAAGATATGTTTCGGCGAGACATGGCCGAGATCGGGCATGGCGCGCAGCAGGAGGCCCGCCGGCATCGGCCGCTCATATTTGAAGATGGCTGTATGGGCGTCAGGCGTCTGCACTTCGGTCAAGAACTGCTGCAGTGTGGTGCCGTAGTTCAAAATCTTCTTCCACATCTCCATGGCCGTGAACTGCACGTCGGCTGAGGTGAAGGGCTTGCCATCGTGCCAGGTCACGCCCCGGCGCAGGCGGAACACGTGGGTCTTGTTATCAGCGGAATGTTCCCAAGATTCGGCAAGGCACGGCGTCGGCTGACCGCTCGCGTCGAGGTCAACAAGCGGCTCCTGCATCTTCGAGCCGACGATATAGACGCCGGTAGAGGCCTGGAGCGAGGGATTGAGAATGCGCTGCTCGGTGGCGAAATGCACCGTGAAGACGCCGCCCCGTCGCGGGGTCTCCTGCGCCTGAGATTGATCCGGCCAAAGCACGTTGGACGCAATCGCGGCACTCGTCATCAGTGCGGCGCGGCGGGTCATTTCCATGGTGGTACTCCTGGTCTACGGCCGGTTCCAGCAAGGGGAGCTTGGCCGGTGGTTGATACCCCGTCAATCAGCATCACTGCTCGACTTTAGGGCATGAAAATCAATTGGGCACGAAGCTGACGATCACCCCGGTCGCGTCTTTGGCCGCTACGCTGACACCGCCATGATGGGCAACGCCGCGCGCGCCCAGCGCTTTGGTCGCACCTGCGAGATCGGACGTGCCGAGCACCAGCGAAACAGCGCCACCGGTGGGCACGCCGGCAAGCGCCTGAGCCGGATAGCGGCCGGCAAGGGCCGTCTGATCGAGGAATACGAAGTCGGCCCGCGTGCCGCCTGAAGCGACAACCGGCGCGCCATCGGGCGCATGCGTGATCGGCTGATCGATAAGCCGGCTCATATGCGCCGCTGAGGCCTTGGGGTCAGCGCTTAAGATTTCGATCCGCACGATGCGGGTCGCGCCATTGGCGTGGCGCATGATCTCCGGGATCCAGACCGCCGGGCGGGTGTGATGCTGGCAGGCGAAGATGCGCATGCCGCCGGGCTTCTCGACCAAGGGCCAGCGAAACACCGAAAAGCGCGCTTCCGTTTCGCCGCCGCCAGGAAGCGGCACGGGGCGGCCGAAATTGACGGGGCCCAGCGGCTCAAGGCCGCGCGAGCGCAGTTCTTCCGCACCCTTCTCTGCATCGATCGCGGTGAAGGCGGTGCGTTCAATGCCCTCGCGCTCTTTGAGAAAGTCCCGGGTCGGCGTGTTCTGGTCGGTCGGGTTCACGATGCCGAGAAGCTCCAGATAGTCGTCCTGGAACATGGTCGTGTAATTGCCGGTGCCGAGATGGGCAGAATGCAGGCCGCGCGGCGACATGGAAAAGCCGAGCGAGGCCCACACGGCCGCCGCAGCATCCAGATCGCGAACGGCCACCACCACGTGATCGACACCGGTCACGGATTTCAACGGCATGGAATTGTCCTCAAGGGCAGAAACAGGAGCCTCAAGTTGAGCGGAGCCATGTCTCCGGCGCAATTGCTCCAGCGCCTTGGCCGCCCATCATCTGACGCATGGCAACGAGACACTGAAAAGCGAAAAATTTCAAATGAGAAAGTTGGAACGATCAAAAAGAGAAAAAATTCACTGATTTAGTAAAATTGAGTTTGGTAAAATTCTAAAATATGCGGTGCTCCGGTGATGGGACACTCACGCTGCCCATCGCCGCCAAAGCCGATCTGTGCGCAGGGCGCTTATTTTCTCGCCTTGCGCGCTTGTCGGTTGCCGCAGCCAAGGCTTTGATGGACAGCAGAACCCGGGTTCGTTCCAAGAATCCAAGACCGAGGCACTATGTCCGCTCAGACTGAAGTCACCTGGCCGCCCTCGCTTTGGGCTGCCGTCACGCCCCCTGGTCCCGAAGCGCCGGCGCTCAGTGGCGCGCTCACCTGTGATCTCGTTGTGATCGGCGCAGGCTTCACCGGCCTTTCCACCGCCATCCATGCGCGCGAGGCAGGCCTTGATGTGGTGCTGATCGAGGCGGCCGAGGCCGGCTGGGGCGCGTCGGGCCGCAACAATGGGCAGGTCATCCCAACGCTTTCGGGCCACGACCCCTCTGCCATGGTCGGTCGCTACGGTGAAGCCGGCGAGCGCTTCAACATCATGCTGCGCGATGCCGCAGCCTATCTCTTCGACACCGTCCGCAAATATGACGTGCCGGCCGAAGCCGAACAGGCCTACATTCAGAGCAAGCGTGACATCCAGGTTCCTCCCGTGAACCAGAAGTTATTGCTGCAGCTGACGTACAATTCCAGCTTCTGGACGTCATACGACGCGTTCCAGTTCCCGGGTGCTGCGTTCCTGAGCCTTTCCTGAATCTCGGCGGCAAGCGCCTGACCGTTGGCGTACTGCCCCTTGTTCAAGTAAACAGTGTGCACCCCACCTCCTTGCATGGTCACAACGATGTTGTTATTCCCGTCGTGGATCGTCGGGATGCTCATCGGGAGGCGGAAGTCGTCGATTCTGCCCTGGTGACCGG
>JBAWYY010000396.1:0-3197 GCA_037143285.1 Alphaproteobacteria bacterium
TCGTTTCGAGTCCGGTCTGGGCGACTTCCTCAAGGATCAGCCGACAGGTGTGCTGTGCGCGCACCAGTGCCGAGGTGAAGGCGATATCGAGCGTCAGGCCCAGTGCCTTGATCCGCTGGCCGGCAGCCCGAGCCTCTGTCACGCCAAGCTCGGTCAGATCCGGGTCGCGCCAGCCGGTGAACAGGTTCTTCAGGTTCCAGTCACTCTGGCCATGGCGGCAGAGAATGAGCGTGCGGGACATGGATCACTTCCTTTGGAGCTGCTTGCTTTGCGCGTCATATACGAAGATCGTAACGGTTTGCACGGGCTCTTCGCACGGCGCAACGCAAACCGATGGGAGTTGAGCCATGAGGATCATGCTTGCTGCCGGTCTCGTGCTCGCTGGCGTAACGCTCGCGCCGGCGCAGAAGGCGGATGAACCTCCCTTCGAAAGCAGCGATTTTCGCCGTTGCATCGCCTGGATGCTGAACGGCACGCGCGGCGCGTTGCTGCAGAACCAGTGCATGGAACATTTTGACCTCCCGCAGCCGTCCCTTTTTCTCTACGCGAGCAAGATCCGCATGGGATTTGCTTCCGACAGAGACCGTAAGGTCTGTGCGATCCTGTTCGAGGAAGAGGTGAAGAAAATTCGCGCCGGTTTCATTCGATAAAGCCGTTTTCGGTCCGACTGAATCAGATCGACCGCCCGGTTGTTTTGTTTTATCGCTTTTTCGATCGTCCTACCGATTTCCCCTCGCCCGGACAGGCTCAAGCGAAAGATGGCCCGGATGCCGCTGCAGAGATTTCAGGCCACCCCCGACGGCACCCCGACCGCGCAGATGGTCGCAAGTTATCAGCGTGATGGGTTTCTAATTATCGAGGGGATGAAATCACATGCCGAGTGCGATGCCCTGCGCGCCGCAATGAATGGGCTAATCGATGGTTTCGACCCCGAATCGGTTCGCACCGTTTTTGAAGCCAGCGGCAGCCAGTCCCACGCGGCGGATCGTTACTTCCAGGAATCCGGCGACAAGATCCGCTTCTTCTTCGAAAAGGGCGCTTTCGGTGCCGATGGCCGTCTTGTGAAGCCGAAGCATGCGGCGCTCAACAAGGTGGGTCACGCACTCCACGATCTGGACCCGGATTTCGACGCCTTTTCACGTGACACGCGCCTCGCCAACCTCGTCAGCGGGCTGGGGCTTGCCGATCCGGGGCTCATTCAGTCCATGTATATCTTCAAGCCGCCCCATATTGGCGGCGAGGTCAATTGTCATCAGGATTCGACCTTCCTGCACACGACGCCGATCTCCACCACCGGGCTCTGGTTTGCGCTGGAAGATGCCGACGAAACCAATGGTTGCCTGTTTGGCATTCCGGGTGTTCAGGATGTCGGCCTCAAGGAGCGGTTCCACTATGATGGAGACCGGCTCGTGATGACCAAGGCCGACGAAACCCCCTGGCCGACCGGGCGCGACGAACCGCTCACGGCACCCAAGGGCACGCTGGTGGTCCTCCATGGGCTCGCGCCACACAAGTCAGGGCCGAACCTGTCGCCGCGCTCACGCCATGCCTATGCGCTGCATGTCATCGATCGAGCCGCCACCTGGTCGTCGGACAATTGGCTGCGTCGCGGGCCCGATCGCCCTGTTAGCGGCTTTTGAAGGGGCCGGCTCCAACACTCGGTCCATCGAAACGCTTCTCACCGGGCGGCTCGGTGACTATATTGCCTCGATCCAGCAGAAAGGTTCATTCGCGCACCCATGACGATCCCTGAGACGACCGGCCCATCGACCCCCGAGCCTGCGGCGAAGTCGGTCTTCATCAAGTCCTATGGCTGCCAGATGAACGTCTATGACAGCCAGCGCATGGCGGATTCCCTCAGTAAGGAGGGTTATGTCGAAACCGCCGTGATGGAAGACGCGGATCTTGTCATCCTGAACACGTGCCATATCCGCGAGAAGGCCGCCGAAAAGGTCTATTCGACGCTTGGTCGTGTTCGTGTGGCGCGCGATGTCCGTCGCAGCGAAGGCCGCGACACGGTGATTGCGGTTGCGGGCTGTGTCGCGCAGGCCGAGGGCGCCGAGATCATCCGCCGGTCGCCGGCCGTCGATCTCGTGGTCGGCCCGCAAGCCTATCACCGCCTGCCGGCGATGCTCGCCGAAGTGGCGACCCGCAGCACCGAAGGCATACGGTCCGGCGTTGTCGACACTGAATTTCCGCTCGACGACAAGTTCAGCGCCCTGCCGCAGCCAACCGCGCAGAAGACACGGGCGCGCGGGCCAGCCGCGTTCCTCACCATCCAGGAAGGCTGCGACAAGTTCTGTGCGTTCTGTGTCGTGCCCTACACGCGGGGCGCCGAAATGTCCCGGCCTGTCGCGCGCCTTATCGAGGAAGCCGAGCGTCTGGCCGGCATGGGTGTGCGGGAAATCAGCCTGCTCGGCCAGAACGTCAACGCCTTCCACGGTGAAGGACCCGATGGCCGGATCTGGACGCTGGCGCGTCTTCTGGCGCGTCTCGCGGAAGTTCCGGGGATCGAGCGCCTCCGCTACACCACCTCGCATCCCGGTGACATGACCGATGACCTCTTCGAGGCGCATCACGGTCTGCCGCAATTGATGCCCTTCCTGCATTTACCTGTGCAGTCCGGCTCCGATCGCATCCTGAGCGTCATGAATCGGAAGCATACGGCAGCGCATTATCGTAGCATCATCGAAAGGCTGCGGCGCGGGCGACCCGACATGGCATTTTCCTCCGACTTCATTGTCGGGTTCCCCGGTGAAACCGACCGGGATTTTGCAGATACCATGGCGCTTGTCGCCGATATCGGCTTTGCGTCGGCCTACTCGTTCAAATATTCACCCCGCCCGGGCACGCCGGCGGCCACGATGGCCGACCAAGTACCCGAATCAGTGCAGGCAGACCGCCTCGCACGCCTGCAGGACCTTCTGGGCCAGCAGCAGAAGGCTTTCAACGCTGCCTGCGTCGGGCGCAGCCTTGATGTCCTGTTCGAGCGCAAGGGCGCCAAGCCGGGCCAGATCGCGGGCCGCTCGCCCTATCTGCAGGCCGTCCAGATCGATGCCGCCGATGATCTCATCGGCTCGATCGCTACCGTTACTGTCACCGGGACAGGCACCTGGTCGCTCTATGGTGCCCTGCCCCCTGCGCTCTTGACCAAGGAGGTCGCGTGAAAGCGGACGAAGATCGGCGCTCGCGCGTCG
>JBAWYY010000397.1:0-3193 GCA_037143285.1 Alphaproteobacteria bacterium
CGGTCCGAAATGTCCATTTGCCATTCACGCGAACGAGGTTCACCCCCCTCGCCGCGTAGGAGAGCTGCAAGGTCGAAATCAGAGAGCCGATATCAGCACCAGCCGGCAGCCGACTTGCCAAATCCTGCTCCGACAGAGGCTCGGCGGCCGCAAAGAGCAAAGCCTCGATCACGCGCAATTGCTCAACGGGGCTATCGGCAACGCCCAAGGGTGCGCCGAGCCGAACCTCGGTTTCTGTCGCGTTGAAGGAAGCTTTTGTCTCGTCCATATCGGTCTTTTATCACGATGAGGGCGATGCGGAACCTGGATCGCGCTTGCGCAAAAACAATGGCCCCAATTGCTTGTCCTGGTGGAGATCAAGATGGCCTTCGCGGGCGAGTTCCAAGGCTGAAGCAAAGGACGAAGCAAGAACGGTCGCGCGATTGTCCTCATCCACCAGATAATCAAGCAGATAGCTGTCGAGCGGTGCCCAGTCGAATGTCGTACCAAGCAGTCGCTCAAGGACGGCGCGCGCTTCCCCCAGAGACCAAACACTGCGCTTCTCGAAGCGGACATTCGACAGCGCTACCTTGGCGCGAAGGGCGCCATAGGCGGTCAGAAGGTCATAAAGCGTAGTGTCATAACGGTGGTTCATCACCGAGATCACAGGCTCTGGCGCGCCGCGCGCAAATATGTCGCGGCCGAGACGATTGCGGTTCATGAGTTTCGCGGCCGCTTCTCGCATCGCTTGAAGACGTTTCAAACGAAACGCCAGAACCTCGGCCAGATCCTCGCCCGAGGGCTCGCCGCTTTTCGGATCAACCGGCAGGAGCAGGCGCGATTTCAGGAAAGCGAGCCAGGCCGCCATGACAAGATAGTCGGCTGCCAATTCAAGGCGCATCTTGCGCGCCTCTTCGATGAAGGTGAGGTATTGGTCAGCCAGCGCAAGGATCGAAATCTTTGACAGATCAACCTTTTGCGTGCGGGCTAAGGCCAAGAGCATGTCGAGGGGCCCCTCGAATCCGTCAAGATCGACGACAAAGGCGCGCTCACCGCTTGCCCGATCGGCAACGGTGTCCAGTTCCAGCCCATCCGAAAAGATATCCCGTATGACGGCCATCAGCCCTCCCCTCAAGGAGAGCGATCATAGCGCTAAATCAGACAGAAAGTGCGTGATTGGCAGCAAAGCCTGTGGATGAGGCCGGCTGGGACCGGGCCATCGTCTCAAAAAACCGCGCCGCCGCTTCTTTCGCATCGAAGGGTTCCGGTTCATGAGCAATCCGCGCGAGTGCCACATCCGCGCGGCGCTTGGCCTTGCCGGTGAGGAGCGGTGTCTCTGCGGCAATTTCGCGCATCTGGCCGATATCGCCATTGCAATGGAGTGCCACATCGCATCCAGCAGCAAAGGAAGCCCGCGTGCGCTCACCATAGGTGCCGCCGAGCGCCTTCATCGAGAGGTCATCGCACATAACGAGCCCGTCATAGCCAATTGAGCCGCGGATGATCTCTTTGAACACTTTCCGCGAGGTGGTGGCCGGTCGCCGCGGGTCGACGGCGCTGTAGACAACATGGGCCGTCATCGCGAGCGGCATATCGGTCAAGGTCCGGAACGGACGAAAGTCAGTCGCTTCAAGCTCAGAGCGACCAGCCGTCACGACGGGGAGCGCTTCGTGGCTATCGGCCCCTGCCCGTCCGTGGCCTGGAATATGTTTGATGACCGGGAGAACGCCGCCTGCGATCAAGCCTTCCGCCGCCGCACGCCCAAGGCTTGCCACTATATCAGGCGTTGTCCCATAGGCGCGGTCGCCGATGATGTCATGGGAGCCCGGCACGGGCACATCGAGAACGGGCAGGCAATCGACCGTGATACCGAGTGATTTGAGGTCATGTGCCATCAGCCGCGCGCCAAGCCTCGTCAATTCCCGGCCCAGCAATGGGTCATTAGCGGAAATCGCGGAATAAGCACGACCGGAAGGATACTTTGGCCAATGCGGCGGGCCCAAACGCTGAACCCTGCCACCCTCTTGATCGATTAAGACGGGCGCATCATCTCGCCCAACGGCTGAGCGAAAAGCATCGACAAGCGCCCGCACTTGGTCCGGTGTTTCCACGTTGCGCTTGAAGAGAATGAACCCCCAGGGGTTCATGTCCCTCATAAATGCGAGGTGATCGGCTGAAAGCTCTGTTCCCTTGCAGCCGACGATGAGCGCGCTGACCGCCGCCATATCAGTTGACCACGCAGGAACCGCCGGCCCCTTTCAGGCGCTCGCACAGGCTCTGAGCCTCGGCGCGCGGCATGGGCCCCAATCGGGCACGGTGCCATGTGCCACGGTCGCCAAGATTGACCGAGGTCACATTGGTCGGCTGTCCTTGCAACACCGAGAAGCGACGCTGTGCGGCGCTCAAGGCTGATCGTGCCTCGGAATCAGACTGGTGCGAGGAGATCTGCACGAAGCTCGACCCACCGCCGGCGCTCGCAGGTGCCGCTGCCTGGGTCGGACGAACTGAAGCGGTGCGGGCCGGTGCGATATCCAAAGGCTGCTCGCCAGCGGCAGGACGCGGCGTTGTCGGCTGAGTGCGAGCAGGCGCCGCCGCTGGAGCAGCGGCTGCCTGCTGACTTGCGACAGGCGGCGCGGGCGGGCGCGGAGCCGGAACGGCGACCGGTGTCGCCTGCGGCACAACACTTTGGGGGGCCGGCGACGGCGCGGACGCGACTGGCGCGGGCGCTGAAGGGGTAACAGACAGAGGCAAGCCGCCCACAGCCGAGCGGGGCTGACCGGCGATCTGGCCGTCGGCACCGACGGTGACGGTCCGAACGCGGCGGGGCTCATCCGCATTTGCGGGACGAGCCTGAGGCACGCCCGATTGGGTGGGCGCTTCGCCAGCCGAGGATGGTGCAACTGCCACGCGGGCCGTCGTATCCGGCGTTGCGGCTGGAACCGACAAGGGGATCACCCGCGGGGTCGCCGCTGGCGGAATTTGCGCCTGTTGCTCGCGCTGGCTCAAGGGACGTTCTTCGCGGCTGACCACGCGGTCACCACCGGGAACGCGGTCATTCACCGGCTTCTGCTCCTGCGCCTGTTGAACAGCCACGCGGACAGGCTCGGGATTGGCGCGGACCACCCGCGGCTCGCCCGACACCGCACCACCGGTTAGGCCGCGATAGGCAAGAACCCCGCCGCCCCCCAGAATCGCAACACCGATGACGGTCATC
>JBAWYY010000398.1:0-3192 GCA_037143285.1 Alphaproteobacteria bacterium
CCCTCGCAGACGAGCTCGTTGATGATCACCCGCTTCACCGGATCGGGGAAGGTGCCGCGCTTGCGGCGCCGGCGCTTTTCCGCAGCGCAGGTTTGGTCGTAAATGAGGACGGAGACCCCTGGCACGGTGGCCAAGCCGCGTTGGACTTCTTGCAGGTCGTCGCGGTGGTCGAAGGAGGTGCCAACGGGAAAATGGACGCCGGTGCCGGCATATTTGCCGGGCTCATCGGAGACGATCGCGATCCGCGCGACGCCCTCGGCTCGCATTTGGGCGGCGATCATCGGGACGGTGAGGCCGCCCTCGTGGCGCTGGCCGCCGGTCATGGCCACCGCGTCGTTGAACAGGATCTTGTAGGTAATGTTGACCTTGGAGGCGACCGCGAAGCGCACCGCCAAATGGCCGGAGTGATTATAGGTACCGTCGCCAATGTTCTGGAACACGTGACCGCGCTTGGAGAAGGGCGCTTCGCCCACCCAATTGGCGCCTTCGCCACCCATCTGGGTGTAGCCCTCGGTGGAGCGATCCATCCACTGCGACATGTAATGGCAGCCGATGCCGGCATAGGCGCGCATGCCCTCGGGCACCACGGTGGAGGAATTATGCGGGCAGCCCGAGCAGAAATAGGGGATGCGGGTCGCAATCATCGGCGTGGTCTTCAAGACCTCCTGGGCGGCCTTGAGGCGTGCCACATTGGCTTGGATGTCATCCACCGCACCCACATGCTTTAAGATGCGTTCGCCGATGCAGATCGCGACGTCATTGGGGTCGAGCGCGCCGTGAACAGGGAAGAGCCATTCGCCGGTTTCATCGCGCTTACCGATCACGACAGGCTGATAGGCTGAGCCATAGAGCTCTTCGCGCACCTGAACTTCGATGAGCGCGCGCTTTTCCTCCACCACGATGATGAGGTCGAGGCCCTCTGCGAAGGCCTTGAGTTCGGCGGGGTCGAGCGGCCAGGGGCAGGCGATCTTGAACAGGCGCAGCCCCAGATCATTGGCGCGCACCTCGTCGATCCCCAGCTCATCCCAGGCCTGGCGGACGTCGAGATAGCTCTTGCCCGTGGTGATGATGCCGATCTTCGGCTTGCGGCCACCCGCCGTGATCATGCGGTTCAGCTTGTTTGCCCGCACATAGGCGAGCGCTGCGGCGCGCTTATAGACATGCAGGCGCCGCTCCTGATCGTGACGGTCGTCATCGGGGCGGATGGCGAGCCCGTCGGGCGGGAATTTGAATTCCTCCTCGCTTGGGATCACCACTTGAACGCGATCAACCGAGCCGTCGACGACGCCGGTCGATTCGACCGTGTCCTTCATGCATTTCAACGCGACCCAATTGCCGGAATAGCGCGACATGGCCCAGCCATGGATGCCGTAGTCGAGGATCTCCTGAGCGCCTGCCGGGTTCAGGATCGGCATCATCACGTCGATGAAGTGAAACTCCGACTGATGGGCGACGGTCGAGGATTCCGCAGTGTGATCGTCACCCATGAGGGCGAGCACGCCGCCATTCGGCGAGGTGCCGGCCAGATTAGCGTGGCGGAAGACATCACCGGAGCGGTCGACGCCCGGGCCCTTGCCGTACCAAATGCCGAAGACGCCATCGAATCGGCCTTCGCCGCGCATTTCGGCCTGCTGCGCGCCCCACACGGCTGTCGCCGCGAGGTCCTCGTTCAGACCGGGCTGGAAGACGATGTCATTGGCAACAAGGGTGCGCTGAGCCTTGAAGAACTGTTGGTCGAGGCCCCCGAGCGGCGACCCTCGATAGCCTGAGACGAAACAACCGGTGTTGAGCCCCGCGCGCCGGTCACGCTCCTTTTGCATCAGCGTCAGGCGTACTAGCGCCTGGGTGCCCGTGATGAAAATGCGCCGTTTCTCAAGGTCATATTTATCGTCGAGGCCGACATCCTCGAAGCGCAAGCTATTCACAAGATCGGACGAAGCAGGGGGGGCCTTCGCCATGAACGGTCCTCTCGCGGTCGGTGCGCGCTCATCTCTCGGCCAGACAGTGATCAGTCCGGGATGTGCGTCGGCAAAACATGTCGATCAGGCAGTGATGCTGACAGAGCTAAAGCGCGCTGTCGATTGCGTTATCAAGGGAGCGGACGCAATGAGATTGCGTAATGGCCTGAAAGCGCTCGCATAATGCTGCGGTGCACAAGTCGTTGCATCAGGTCGAGGGCCGCGATTATCCTGCTAAACAGGTCTCGACCGCGCGGCGCGCATCCGCCCAAGCCTCGTTCTCGCGCGGAGGCGTGCGGCTGACGCCTCGCGTGGCGGCCTCAAGAGCTGTCTTGGCGATGACCTCGGTCGTGGCCTGCAGGGGCACGAGAATGAGATCGCCGCGCTCGATCAGGCCCCGATAGGTGGGGTGATGGTCAAAGGCATCGCCATGGGCGGGCGCATTGACGATGACGGGTTTCCCCGACATGGCAGCCGCCAACACGCTGCCGCGCCGTGAGGTCAACCCATCGGCAAAAGCATAGACGAAGAGATCTGCCTGATCGAAGAGTCCAAACAGCTCTTCATTATCGGCGACATAGCCGGTCACCAGCACGCGGTCTTCAAGGCCTAAGGCGGTCAGGCGCTCCTGGAAGGCTTCTTCCACGCGGTCCATGCCCTTCACGAAAGAACCAATGAAAAGCACGAAGGGGTCGCCTCCCTGGTCGATCATGGATCGCGCCACATCCAGCACGACGGTCGACTGCTTCTTCGGGTAGATCGAGCCGAAATGGGCGACAATCTGGCGCCCGCGCGCCCGCTCAGCCGCGATCCGGTCAGAGTGCCGAGAGACGTTCGTCAAAGCGGGCCGGGACACATTCATCGGGATCGGCACGAGGCCGCGGCGGCGCGTGGTGACGCGCGACAGCGGACTTGCTGCGAATTGGCGGGCGACTTCGGGGGACGAAAACATCACCGCGCTCGCAAGCGGCAGGATCGGCCCATAGGTGAGGCGTCGTTTCCAATCGAGATCGGCCCATTCGTGGAGGATCACAAGGCGCTCCGCGCCCGCCCGCGCCGCTGTCAGCATGGCAAGAAACGGCTCAACCAGCTTCTTCTTCCAGGCGACGACCGGCAGGTTCAAAACAAGGGCCCGGTTTTGATTGAGCGCTTTGGAAAGCGCGGCGGTATCACGGTCGAGGACATGGGTCGCGGCTCCGGCCTCACGCGCAAGACGACGCGCGAAATCCTCGAC
>JBAWYY010000399.1:0-3182 GCA_037143285.1 Alphaproteobacteria bacterium
GTCCTCGTGGACGAGCACCACGGTCTTTGCGGGCTTGCCGGCGCTGTCGTTGAGCTTGACCAGATTTTCAATGGCAAGCCGCGTCACCGTGCCGAAGCCCGGTCCGAAACGGAAGGTGTTCTTCAAACCGCGCGAGACGATCTGATCGGAGACCCCGACATCGACCACGTAGGGAAGGTCGTAGCGGGAGGCGGCCTGAGAGGCTGCAAGCGCAATGGGCGAGGCAAAGCCGCCGACCACGGCGACGACGCCGTCGGCATGCATTTTCTCGACCTCCTGCGTGCCGCCTTCCGGATTGGACCGGGCGTCACCAAAGACCATTTCGATGCGTGCGCCGCCGAGCGACTTGATGCCGCCGCCGGCATTGATCTCGTTGATGGCGATTTCAGCGCCGAGCCGGCCATATTCGCCGTCTTGGGCGAGGTTGCCGGTCACCGGCTGGAGGATGCCGAGCTTCACGGGGGCTGCTTGCGCGCGCAGCACCGCAGGGCTCGAAACGATGGCCGCGCCCGCCGCCGCAGTGCCGATAAGATGGCGACGGGTGAGGCCGAAATGGGTGGTGTCGTTATTGCTGGTCACGGCTGTGTCTCCGTTTGGTCTCTGGAACAGGCTCTGCCGCATGATGCGGTCTCGTATTTGGTCTTCACCGGCATCCTCACGAATGCCGGCGTCCCGTCAATCCGCTGTGGCCATAGAGGCGGCGCCAGCCCGATCCGCCGGCGACCACAGACGGTCACCGCCGGCATCGATACGCACCAGGTCCATCTGGAACGAGTAGCGATCCGGCCGATAAAGGGCGGTCAAATGTTCGATGCCGCGGCCACGCACGTCGAAGACGACGCGCGTGAGCGAGAGGAGCGGCGTGCCGATCTCAACGCCGAGGGCTTCCGCCACATCGGGGCGGGCAAGGGTGGCCGTGACCGTTTGGGTCGCGCGATCAACCTTGGTCCCGGTCCGCTCGATCAAGGTCAGAAGCGGCAGGCTTGCCAGTTCCGTCTCGGTATAGGTGACGCCGATGCGCGAGGGCACGTGGGTGACGAGATAACTGAAGGGCTCTTCGTCAGCGATGCGAAGGCGCACGGAACGCTGCACGCGCTCGCTCGTATCGATGCGGAGCGCTTCCGCCACTTCGGCGGTCGGCTCGACATAGCCGAATTGCAAGAGTCTGACGCCCGTGGCTTTTCCCATCTCGGCGAGATGGGCGAGCGCGTTGGAGAGGTCCGCGACGATCGGGCGTTTGACCATGCGCGAGGTGACGAAGGTGCCGGCACCGGGACGGCGGGAGATCAGGCCCTCGCGCTCGATCTCAGCGAGTGCGCGGCGGATCGTCACCCGCGAGACATCGTGGAACGCCGCAAGCTCCGGCTCGGAGGGAAGCCGCGTGCCGGGGGTCAGTTCCCCCGATGTGATCCGCTCGCGGAGGGTCAAATAGACGCGGCGGGTTTTGGAGGTCGCAATGGCCTCGGTCATAGTGGTATCTCGAACTGGTGACGGCCGCCCCGCAGCCAGCGTACCGGCTTGCGGGAGAGCTCGCGCCGGGGCCGGCGCGCTCATGTCTTGTCTACCGACATGTCCTATCATATGTCCAGCCTATCAGTCCGCTATTTGTATACACTATAAGACAAATACGGTACTTCAAGTGGCGACGGCATAGAAATCATCACGAGGACGCCCCGAGGGCATGATGGCGAAGACCCTGTTCGACCGCGTGTGGGACGCCCATCTCGTGCGAGAGCGCGAGGATGGCGCCTGTCTCCTGTGGATCGACCGTCACTTCGTCCATGAGGGCTCCCACCACGCCTTCGGTCAGATCGGCGCGCGCGGGCTGCCGGTGGCGCGGCCCGACCTGACCTTCGGGGTCGCCGATCATTATGTGCCGACCCATGCCCGGACCCAGCCCATTGCTGATGCTTCCGTCGCCCGGATGGTCGATCAGCTGAGCACCAATACGGCGCGCCATGGCATCACGCTGTTCGGGCTCGACGATCCCCGCCAGGGCATTGTCCATGTGGTGGGGCCGGAGCAAGGCTTGACGCTTCCCGGCCTCTCGCTGGTCTGCGGCGACAGCCACACCTCAACCCATGGCGCCTTCGGTGCGCTCGCCTTCGGCATCGGCGCGAGCGAGGTCGCCCATGTGCTCGCGACCCAAACGCTCTGGCAGCAACGGCCGAAGCGGCTGCGCATTCGCGTCGAGGGCGAGACCGCGCCGGGCATTTCGGCGAAAGACATCATGCTCACCGTCATCTCGGTGGTGGGCACCAATGGCGCCGCGGGTTTCGCTATTGAATTTGCCGGCAGCGCCATCCGCGCGCTCTCCATGGAAGGGCGGATGACGCTCTGCAATATGTCCATTGAGGCCGGCGGGCGCTGCGGCATGGTTGCTCCTGACGAGACCACGCTCGCCTATGTAAAGGGCCGCCCCTTCGCGCCGCATGGTTCGGCTTTTGACGCTGCGGCGGAGGCGTGGGGCCGCCTTCGCAGCGATGACGATGCCGTCTTCGACCGCGAGATCAGCCTTGATGGCGCGGCCATTGCGCCAACGGTCACCTGGGGCACAAGCCCTGAACAGGCAGCCCCAATCACCGACCGGGTGCCGGACCCCACAAGCTTCACCGGTCCGACGCGGGCGGAAGCGGCGCGCGAGGCTCTTCGCTATATGGGGCTCACCGCAGGCGAGAAGCTCGACACCGTCCGCATCGACCGCGTGTTCATCGGCTCCTGCACCAATGCCCGTATTGAGGACCTGCGCGCTGCCGCCGCCGTCTTATCGGGGCGCAAGGCGGTGGTGCCGGGCGTGATTTCACCGGGCTCATCACTCGTGAAGCAGCAGGCGGAACAAGAGGGGCTCGCGGCGATCTTCACCGCCGCCGGCCTCGAATGGCGGGAATCCGGCTGCTCCATGTGTGTGGGCATGAATGGCGACATGGTGCCGGCGGGCGAGCGCTGCGCCTCCTCGACCAATCGCAATTTCAAGGGCCGCCAGGGGCCGGGTGCGCGCACCCATCTGATGTCGCCGGCCATGGTCGCAGCCGCTGCCGTCACCGGCCGCCTCACCGATCTGCGCGAGGTGCTGCCGTGACCCCCTTCACCTCGCTCACCGCGAAGGCGACCCGTTTGGCGCTCGCCAATGTCGACACCGACCAGCTCATCCCCGCGCGCTTCATGAAAGAGCCGCGCAAGCC
>JBAWYY010000400.1:0-3180 GCA_037143285.1 Alphaproteobacteria bacterium
GCACCCCCTTCGGTCATATGCCCGAAATGCGTCGCAGTGGATGCGCCGGCCTATAGTCCCGCCTTCTGGAATCAGCCGTCCATCCAGCCCCGGAACAACTGCTATAATTACGCCAACAACCGGGCGACCAATACCTTTGCTCAACCTGGTCGAGCGCATGGCGCACAGACCAGCACGATGCAATGTGCCCAAGTGAATGCAGCGGCGATAAAGGATGGCCTGCGCAACGTGCCGAACTTCACAACCCCCTTGGCAAAGGGGCGGGGCTGGTATGTCGCGCTCGTCATCTGGCCCAATGTTGATTACCATTGGTATCGTCAGGACAATGTGGGCTGCTGGAGCCACAAGCCCGGCTCGACGCCCGCACGCAATACCGACAACAGCGGCAAGCCGATCACGGATCCGCGCACCTGCAACCGCGGCGGCTATATCCAGTTCTGCGGTTATATGAACACCGGATCTTGGGTGGTCATCAGCTAACGAGGGCAAGGGGCCATGGCGCTGATCGTTACACTCGATCTGTTTTCGGGGCTCCCTAATCCCTTCTGGTCGGTCGCCTGCGATCAGGCGGCCGATCTCATCCAGATGATCGGCGCAATGGCTACGACCGCGACACCTGCCGAGCCCCCAGGCCTCGGCTATCGCGGGGTGGCGGTCGCCGCCAATTGTCCCGATCTCCCGCGCGGCGCATGGCATGTCTTTGGCGGTACCGTCACCTTTGAGGGACGTACGCTCGTCGATGCCGGCCGCACGCTGGAGCGCTGGCTGGTCGCCAGCGGCGATGGCCACGTGAACGCCGGCATCTTGAATGCCGCGCAAGAGGCCATTCGCTAGAGCAGGCTTGAGCGCCACTTGCTCGATTATTTCTATATTGGAACAACTGCTCGTCATTGCTGCTCACTTCAGCAAAAGCGGATTGCGCGTTACACCATCCTCCATCGAGGCCTGAAGACCTCGCGTGCTGGTCATAACGTTCAGGAGACAACCATGTCCGCTCCAAACCTGCCGGGTGTCGTCATCAAGGGGGCGATGGGCCCGCGCTTTGACGAAATCCTCACCCCCGAGGCCCTTGGCTTCGTGGTTGATCTGCAGCGCAAATTCAATGAAACGCGCAAGCGGCTGATCAAGCTGCGCGCCGAGCGCCAGAAGCAATTCGACAATGGCGCGATCCCGGATTTCCTGCCCGAGACCAAGCATATCCGCGACGGCGCCTGGACGGTTGCGCCGATCCCCGCCGATCTTCAGGACCGGCGCGTTGAGATCACCGGCCCCGTGGATCGGAAGATGGTGATCAACGCGCTGAACTGCGGCGCGAAGTGCTTCATGGCCGACTTCGAGGACGCCAACTCGCCGACTTGGGTCAATCAGATCGAGGGCCAGATCAACCTTAAGGACCGTTGGGCCGGCAAGCTTGCCTATACGGACCCGAAGACCGGCAAGTCCTATGCGCTCGGTACCACGCTTGCGGTGATCATTCCCCGTCCGCGCGGCTGGCATATGACGGAAGCCCATATGCAGGTGGACGGCGAGGACATGTCGGGCTCGCTGTTCGACTTCGGCCTCTATGTCTTCCACAATGCCACGGCGGCGCTGGCCCAGGGCTCTGGCCCCAATTTCTACCTGCCGAAGATGGAGAGCCATCTTGAAGCGCGGCTGTGGAACGACGTCTTCGTCCATGCCCAGGAAAAGCTCGGCATCCCCCGCGGCACGATCAAAGCGACCGTGCTGATCGAGACGCTGCCTGCGGCCTTCGAGATGGATGAGATCCTGTTCGAGCTGAAGGACCACATGGCCGGCCTGAACGCCGGGCGTTGGGACTACATCTTCTCGTTCATCAAGAAGCTCGCGAAGAACAAGGCCTATGTGCTGCCTGATCGGTCGAATGTGGTGATGAGCAAGGCCTTCCTGAAGGCCTATGCCGAGCTCCTCGTGAAGACCTGCCACAAGCGCAATGCCTTCGCCATGGGCGGTATGGCCGCTCAGATCCCGATCAAGAACAATCCGGAGGCCAATGCGGCGGCTTTTGCCAAGGTGAAGGCTGACAAGGAGCGCGAAGCGACCATCGGCCATGACGGCACTTGGGTGGCGCACCCCGATCTCGTGCCGGTGGCGATGGAGGCTTTCAACCGCTTGATGCCGCAGCCGAACCAAGTGGCGAAGCAGCGCGATGATGTGGTCGCTAGCCAGTCCTCGCTTCTGGAACTGCACGAGGGCACTAAGACTGAGGCCGGTTATCGCGAGAACATCCGCGTCGGCGTTCAGTACATCGAGGCCTGGTTGCGCGGCCGTGGCGCGGTGCCGATCTACAACCTCATGGAAGATGCCGCTACCGCCGAGATCAGCCGTGCGCAGATCTGGCAGTGGACCCGCTATGGCGTCGCCCTTGAGGGCGGCATTGCCTGCACCCCCGACTTCTTCAAGAAGGCGCTGGGTGAAGAAATGGAGCGGGTGAAGGGCGAGGTTGGCGCTGACGCCTTTGCCAATGGCCGTTTCCCCGAGGCGATCAAGCTGTTCGAGACCCTGTCGCTCGCGCCGGAATTCGAAGAGTTCCTGACGCTTCCGGCCTATAAGATGCTGGTCTAGTCCTCAATCGGCGTGAGAGCGCCGATTGGTGAAATCTCAACCCCTCTCCGGCCTCCGGGGAGGGGTTTTCGTTAGAAATAGCGCCGGATATCCGCTGCGACCTGTTCGGGTGCGCGCGCGACATCAAAGGTCGAAACGAACACGCCTTTCCGGTCCATGAGATAGACGGTGGCCGTGTGATCCATCGTGTAGCCGCCCTTCTCCAGCGGCACCTTGCGCGCAAAGGCGCGATAGGCGCGCATGGCAGTGCGCACCTCCTCCTCCGAGCCGGTCAAGCCGGTGATGCGCGGATGGAAACTGCCGAGATAGCTCTTCATCAAGGCAATATCGTCGCGCTCAGGGTCAACGGTCACGAATACGACGTTGAGGCGCGTCGCATCGGGCCCAAGCCGCTCCAACATCTGGGTCATTTCATAGAGCTTGGTGGGGCAAATATCGGGGCAATGGGTGAAGCCGAAGAAGACAAGGCTTGGGCGGCCCAGAAGGTCGCGCTCGGTGACTGCGCGCCCGTCCTGAGCGGTCAAGCGGAAGGCGCCACCAATGGCGGACGGGGCGCTGGCCGTTTGCCCGCCGGGAAGCGTGACCCAGACAACCGCT
>JBAWYY010000401.1:0-3180 GCA_037143285.1 Alphaproteobacteria bacterium
GGACGCCAGAACAATATCGAAGGCGCGCTTGGCGGCGATTTCGAATGTGCTCAATGGCGGGCGACCAAGTTGCAGGCTGGCTATGCCGCCGGTGCGTTCGATGCGCACCTCTTTGAACCGGTCGAAGATTCGCTCGGGGCCAAGATGGATGGCGACGGGCACCCGCATAAAAGCATCAATGACGCGGTCGATGAGAAGCGTATCCGACCAGGGCACATTGATGAGGACGTCATCGAGCTCAAGGAGGCGCGCTCGGGTGACGATGTGCTTCAGCTCTTCATCAAGTGTATCCGGGTCACGAGAGTTGCTGATCAGGCCCGTTCCGGCGACATGCAGCCCACAGTTCCAGGGCTGATAACGCAGCGCGAATATGGTCACATCCGCTTCCGAGCCGACCAACATCACGCGGCGGGCCGGAACAATTCCGACCTTCGCGCCGACGGTGATGACGCGGCTTGCCAGCTCACGGGCCGCTAGCATGATCGGCAGGCCCGCGACAAAGGTAATGATCACGGTGCCGCGCGACAGCGCATCGGTCGTCTTGGTTGCGAAGCCGATGGCCATCAGAGCCACGAAGGTGGCAATCCAGACCCAAGCTCCCGCCGCATGATCCCGTTTTGGGGCAATATAGTTCCCAATCTGGTATTGCCCGCGAATGGCACTCATCAAGGTGAAAAGAGCCGCGACCATTAAGGCAAGCTCGCGATGCTCGTCGGCGATCCACCAGATGTCGCTGAGGTAGCGATGATACAGCAGGGCCACTGTGAGCACAGTGATCGCGACCACAGTGAAGTCGAGGGCCCAAGTCGCGACCTTTAGGGCGACGCGCAGGCTCGCATTGGATGCGCCGTTCCGCATGCCAGAAACGAGCGGCAGATCAATGTCCTTCGGAATCATGTCGAACCTCAGATCGTATGGGGTTCGCACTCGTCATGTCGGACGTGTCCCAATCCGGGACGGGTGCGAAGTCTCTGAGGTGTGATGAGCAGTCGGCATGCCGCCGAGCATGCGCGACAAAGCTGAGCTAGATCATTGGTTTACGAGACGTAAATACCGCTTAGCGATCTGCTGCCGACCAGCGATTGGCGGCGTTAAGAACCGCTGCAGAAAGAGCCTGACGTGCCGGCAGCGGGGTCATGTCGTGATCAGCGTCGGGTACGAAGGTGATCCTGCAGGCAGGTCCGGGGAGATGCGTTCCGGATGCCCCGAAATGTCGGGTCATGTCGTCAATGCCGGCATCGCCAACGCTATAGATCAAGTCGATCGGGCCTCGGGCCGCGATCCTAGCCATATCGGCTCGGACAAGCCGGGTGTCCCGGGTTGGTGCGAACCGGCGCAAGCGTCCGATGGTGCGACTGATAAGCGTCGACAGGATAGGGCGAATAGACTTCTCGCCGCGTAAAACTTGTGCCCATGCGTCAAGGTTGAATGCCCTGCTCGCAATCGCCCCGTCGACCCGATAGGTCGTCGCTAGAGCCTGTTCAAGGGTTTCACCCTCGCGCCAGATGAAGCGCTGGCCGTTGACGAGGATGAGCCCATTGACCCGTTCGTCCCGTGCCGCGACCCGAAAGGCTGCGAAGGCACCGCTGCAGGCCCCGTAGAGCCCGACCCGCGAATAGCCACGAGCCTCGGCTACACCGATGGCCGCAATCACGTCTTCATCGGCCGCTTCGGTGTAGAGAATGTCTTCAAGCTTGTCGGAGGCCCCCGGCCGGTCCGGGCTTTCGCCGATGCCAGCAAGGTCAAATCGCAAACTGGCAATGCCCTCGGTCGCCAGCATGCGCGCAAGCCTAACTCCAGTCCGCGCCCACCCAACCGATGGATTGCGTCCCGCGTTGACGAGGATAACGATCGGACGTGATGACTGTGGCGACGACGGTGTACAAAGGACGCCGAAAAGGTTCTGACATCGCCCGAATGTGAGGCCCTCTTCCGAAAAATCGGATGCTTGGAGAAGGCCTATCTGAAAAGTGCCGCCATTGCTTGTCTGGGGTGCCGTCGGCAAGGTTTGGCCGAGCCACAACACGATCTCGCTCCAGGCGCTGTGTGGCGTCTCCGCCCGCGTTGGATTGATCGATAGCCGATCAAGAGCAACGGCCTCGATGATCTTCACCGGGCGCCCTGTCCATGCCGTCGCCAGCGCAGCCGCATCGACGCTTTGCGTGCCGTGTAGGATCAGGACAGGGACGTCGGGAGCCGGCAGGGTCTTGGCATCGACGGTCTTGAGGCGCTCAAGAGTTGATGCAGATATGGGGAAGCCTGCGACCTCAAGCCCATACTCAGTTTGGGTCTCATCGGGATCGAAGAGTGCGGCTTCCGCCATCATCCTCGCGGTCGTGGCAAGTTCGCGTGCATGGAGGCGCCCAGACGCTACAGGAGAGATCAGAACCACGCCGACAAGGCCATTGATCTTCTGAGCGGCCATCAGAATAGGGATCGCCGACAGACGCATGCCGATGAGCACGATCTCTCTAGTTCCGGACATGTTTGCCAGCGCGGCTGCGGCGGCTTCGACATCCTCGGTCCAGTTCGCAATAAGTTCGCCGGGTTGATCAAGTGAATGGCCGGATCCACGGGGATCAAAGACGAGGCATGGATGTCCCGCCTCGGCGAGCCGTTCCGCGAGGAGGCGCAAGCTCTTCGTCGCGGCCAATCCTTCAACGCCCCAGGGAGGGCACACGAGCACCGCTCGCCCGCCAGAGGCCGGGTAGTAGCGCGCTGCCATTGATCCGATGGTCACGGGTGTCATGGCATTACCCCATAGGGAACGGGGTAACCGTTGAGAGCGCGGAGCGCGCCGCGCGGCGGGGTGTCTCCTGCGCCGTAAAGCGAGACAATCATCTCATCGCCGGGCACGAGACTGCCGCCATCTCCGCTTGTGTGATGATGATCATCATCAACTGTTACAGCATGAGCAAAGCGGGTAGAGCGAATGGCTAGTAGCCAATGGGTCGCATCATTGTTGGCGGGTGCGCGTCTGACCTCGACGGTGAAAGGAATTTCGCGCCGATCGAGGGCTCTCCCAGGCAGCCCATATGTTCCGCGCGCGCGGGCCCCCGATGCATCGCGGAGTGTTACCACCACCGCGTCATGAACGCAGGGACCAAAGCGGAAGGCATCGTTGACGTCGAAGAAGCGGCCGAGGATGGCCGCACTTGCGACCGTTGTTCCACCGCGAGC
>JBAWYY010000402.1:0-3179 GCA_037143285.1 Alphaproteobacteria bacterium
CACCGCCATCTATCGGCGCATGCTGAACCGCTACTTCGCGATCAATTCGCCATCGACCGGCGGGTAATCGACCCGCACGAGGCAGAGCCCTTCCGGCGGCGCCACCGTGCCGCAAGCGCGCCGGTCGCGCGCCTCAAGTGCTTGAGCTAGGCGCTCTTTCGGCCAATAGCCCTCGCCCACATGCTTGAGCGAGCCGACCATGGACCGCACCTGATTGTGCAGGAACGAGCGGGCGACCGCGTGCACCTCGATCACCTCGCCGACGCGCAGCACATCGACGCTCTCCACCGTCTTCACCGGCGATTTCGCCTGGCATTCGGTGGCGCGGAAAGTGGTGAAATCATGCCGGCCCACCAGGATCTGGGCAGCGTCATGCATGGCCGCGACATCGAGCCTACGCGGCACCCACCAGGCCGAATGGCGCTGAAGCGTCAGCGGCGCGCGCCGGTCGATGATGCGATAGCAATAGGCCCGCCTGATCGCTGAGAACCGCGCTTCGAAATCGTCCGCCACCCGCTCGGCTTTCAGGATCGCGATGGGATGGGGCCGCAAATGCGCATTCACGGCATCGCGCACCACATCCGCACGCCAGTCGCGGGCAAGATCCACATGGGCAACCTGGCCGGTCGCGTGAACGCCGGCATCGGTCCGGCCGGCGCCCGAAACCTTCACCTCTTCGCCGCAGAATTTCTGAAACGCTGCGGTGAGGCAGCCCTGGACCGAGCGGCCAAGGCCGACGCCTTGGACCTGCCAGCCGACAAAGGGCGCGCCGTCATATTCGATGGTGAGTTTATAGCGGGGCACGAGCAGCAGGGCCTATTGTCCCCGCAACACCGGGGAGGAAGCGCCTGCGACTAACGCGATCGGGCCCCGCTTGCAAATCGCGTCTCAGGCATTGGCGGTGTCAATCGCCCGAATAACGGCGTCGGTGACCGCGCGCGTCGTCGCGCGGCCGCCGAGATCAGGCGTGTGGAAGGCGGGATCGGCGGTGACCCGCTCGATCGCCTGCATCAGCCGCTTGGACGCTGCAGGCTCGCCCAGATGGTCGAGCATCATGGTCGCGGTCCAGAACGTGCCGATGGGATTGGCGATGCCCTTGCCGGTGATGTCGAAGGCCGAGCCGTGGATCGGCTCGAACATGGAGGGGAAGCGCCGCTCGGGGTTGAGATTGGCGGTGGGGGCAATGCCGAGCGAACCCGCAAGCGCTGCCGCGAGATCGGACAGGATATCGGCGTGGAGATTGGTCGCGACGATGGTGTCGAGGGTGTGCGGCTTCATGGTCATGCGCATGGTCATGGCATCGACCAGCATCTTGTCCCAGGTCACATCCGGGAACTCGGCGGCGATTTCCTCGGCGATCTCGTCCCACATCACCATGGCATGGCGCTGGGCATTGGATTTCGTCACGACCGTCAGGAATTTGCGCGGCCGCGAGCGGGCGAGCGCGAAGGCAAAGCGCATGATGCGGGCAACCCCGGCCCTGGTCATCATCGAGACGTCGGTGGCCACTTCCTCCGGCAAGCCGCGATGGACGCGCCCGCCGACGCCGGCATATTCGCCCTCTGAGTTTTCGCGCACGATCACCCAGTCGAGCTCCGGGCCGCTCACATGGCGCAAGGGGCTGACGATGCCGGGCAGCACGCGGGTCGGCCGCACATTGGCATATTGGTCAAAGGGCTGGCAGATCGCGAGGCGCAGGCCCCAGAGCGAGATGTGATCGGGCACATCGGGTGCGCCTACCGCGCCGAAATAAATCGCGTCGTGGCCGGCGATCTGCGCGCGGCCATCGGCCGGCATCATCAGCCCATGGGCTTTGTAATAGTCGGAGCCCCAGTCGAAATGGTCGAATGTCAGCCCGAAGGACCCCTCGCGCGCGGCCAGCGCCTCTAAAACCTCTACGCCCGCAGCAATCACTTCCTTGCCGATGCCGTCACCGGGAATGGTCGCGATACGATAGGTCTTCATGGGGGCGCTCCGCTCGAGGTCGTGACGGTCCGTGCTGATATCGCTCCTCACCCGCGCGGTCGAGCGTTGCGGTGCATGGGTGTTCTGTCGCATGGTTGAGAACACGAAAGGGCAGCGGTCACGACTGCCCGACAAAGGCTTGAGGGAGATCACGATGCGACAGGGGATCACGCGGCTTTGTTTCGCGCTTTTGGGACTTATGGGCCTGACGATGGCGACCGCCTCGGCACAGCCCTATCCGGCCCGCGCCATTACCATGATCGTGCCCTTTGCGGCCGGCGGGCCGACCGACATCATCGCCCGCATCATGGCCGATCACATGACGCGCACCCTTGGCCAGGCCGTTATCGTTGAGAATGTGGCAGGCGCCGGCGGCACCACGGGGTCGCTGCGCGTCGCTCGCGCCACACCCGACGGCTACACCATCGTCATGGGCAATCTCGGCACCCACTCGGCCTCCGTCGGGCTCTATCCCAACCTCGCCTATGATCCGCGCACTGACTTCACGCCGATCCTGAACGCCGCCGGCACGCCCATGCTGGTTTCCGCGCATAAGGACTTTCCGGCCAACACGCTCGCTGAGTTCATCGCGCTGATCAAAGCCAACCCTTCCGCCTATAATTACGGCCATGGCGGCGTCGGCTCCACCTCGCATCTCACCTGCATCTTCTTCCACCACCTCATCGGCGTGCAGGTGCAGCACGTGCCGTTTCGCGGCTCAGGCCCGGCCATGGCCTCGCTCCTCGGCAAGCAGCTCGACTATGTCTGCGACCAGACGGTCGGCATCGTGCCGCAGCTTGCGAACTTAAAAACCTATGTGGTGGCAACGCCCGCCCGCCTCGGCGTGGCGCCCAATGTGCCAACGAGCGCGGAGGCGGGCCTGCCCGCCTTCCAGGCCGTCGGCTGGAACGCCATGTTCGCGCCGAAAGATACGCCGCGCGCCATCATCGACCGGCTGAATGCGGCGGGCCGCGCAGCGCTTGCTGATGCAGGCGTGCGCCAGCGCCTCCTCGAACTCGGCTGCATCATTGCCGATGAAGCTGGCCTGACGCCCGAAGCGCTCGGCGCCCATGTGCGCGCTGAAGTGGATAAGTGGGTGCCGGTGATCCGGGCCGCAGGCGTCACCGCCGGGAATTGAGGCGGAAGCTCGCAAAACCATTGGAGCGGGTGAAGGGAATCGAACCCTCGTCGTGAGCTTGGGAAGCTCCTGCTCT
>JBAWYY010000403.1:0-3172 GCA_037143285.1 Alphaproteobacteria bacterium
GGGACACAAGCCCCTCAGTCTCATTTTTAGGGATGACCCCTTGCGTTCAATGGGTAAAGTGGTGCGCAAGGCTCAGCCATAAACAGGGGAGAAGGCAGTATGACGAAAAAGGTTTTGGCGGCGGTGGTGACCGCGACAGTGACGTTAGGGGCGGGGGCAGCTTTTGCGCAAACCCTGGTGCCGAGCCCGACGCTCGATGCGATCCGCGCGCGCGGTACGCTTGAATGCGGCGTGCATGTCGGCGTTCCCGGCTTCTCCTTCCCCAATGACAAGGGTGAGTGGACCGGCCTCGATGTCGATTATTGCCGCGCGCTCGCCGCAGCCGTTCTGGGCGATGCCTCTAAAGTTCGCTTCACCCCAACGACGGTGCAGCAGCGTTGGCCGGTGCTCCAGTCGGGCCAGGTCGATCTCCTCTCGCGCAACACCTCCATCACCTTCTCGCGCAACGCGACGCTCGGCGTGAACTTCCAGGGCATCAATTTTTACGAGGGCCAGACTTTCATCGTCCGCAAAGCTTCGCGCGCAACAGCCGCGAAAGATCTCGACGGCGCGTCGATCTGCGTTGCCGCCGGCTCGACGGAAGAGAAGAACGCCGCAGATTGGTTCCGCGAGCGCAACCTGCGGGTGACCATCACCAATTTCCAAAAGAACGATGATGCGATCGCCGCCTATGACGCTGGTCGCTGCGACGCCTATACCGCTGGCGTCGGCGCGCTCGCCGGTCAGCGTGCCAAGCTTAAATCACCCGATGACCACCTCATCATGGCGCAGCCGATTTCCAATGACCCGCAGGGGCCGGTGACGCGCTATGGCGACGAGCGCTGGCAGGCCGTGGTGCGCTGGGTGCTCAACGGCATGATCGCGGCCGAGGCGCTTGGCGTGACGTCCAAGAATGTCGAGGAAATGCGCGCGACATCCCGCAATGCGGAAGTCCGCCGACTCTTGGGTGCCGAGGGTAATTTCGGCCAGATGCTGGGCTTGTCCAACGATTGGATGTTCAACGCCATCAAGGCGGTGGGCAATTATGGCGAGAGCTTTGACCGCACCGTGGGTCGAAACTCGGAGTTGAAGCTGGAGCGCGGGCAGAATGCGCTCTGGATCAATGGCGGCTTGCTGTTCACCCCGCCTTTCCAGTGAGGTCGCAGCACACCAAGCGCCGGTGTTCCGCCTTGTCTTACTCCATCCCTGTCGACCCCTCGGGTCGTCAGGCGATGGGGGACCCGGCCCATCTGCTAAAAGGGTCTGATCGGCCATGCTGACTTTGCGCCGACTGGTCTACGACGCGCGTGTCAGAGACATTTTCTGGCAGGTCGCGATCTGTACGGCCCTGGTCGCCTTGACCGTGTTCTTCGTGCGCAATGCCTCGCAGAACATGGTCAATGCCGGCATCGCCTCAGGATTTGACTTCCTGTGGCGCTCAGCCGGCATCGATGTCCAGTTCTCGCTCACCGGTTATAAGTCGTCCGACACGATCTGGGCGCTGTTCTGGACCGGTGTGGCGAACACGATGTTCGTGTCGCTGATCGCGATGGTCTTGGCGACCTTGCTCGGCTTTCTCATCGGGCTTGCACGGCTCTCGTCCCATTGGCTCTTGTCGGCCATTGCCGGGGGCTATGTGGAGTTCGTTCGCAACATTCCCCTGCTGTTCTTCGTGCTGTTTTGGTATTTCGGCGTCATTGCGGCCCTGCCACAACCGCGCGACAGTCTCAGCCTCTTTTCAACGATCTTTCTCAACAACCGCGGCTTGACCTTGCCGGCTGCCGGCAGCGCCACCCCGTTCCAATGGGCGCTGGTGGCGATCCTTGTTGGCATCCTCGCCCAAATCGTGATCGCGCGATTTGCCGCCCGTCGCAAAGCCGAGACGGGGGCGGATACGCCCACCCTTGCGATCGGTCTGGTGCTTTGCGGGCTCTTGCCGATCCTCGCTCTGGTGGGCGCGGCAAGCGTGACCGAATGGGACTTCCCGCAAGCCGGCCGGTTCAACCTGCGTGGCGGCTTCGTCATCATTCCGGAATTCGTCGCGCTGTTGGGCGCGCTCGTCACCTATACCGCCGGCTTCGTCGCCGAGATCGTTCGTGGCGGCATCGCGGCAGTGGTGAAAGGTCAGCGGGAGGCTGCGTCCTCCCTGGGGCTCCGGCCTGGCCAGGCTCTCCGCTTCATCGTCATACCCCAGGCCATGCGGGTGATGATCCCGCCGATGACGAGCCAATATCTCAACGTGCTGAAAAACTCGTCCTTCGGCGCCACCATCGCCTATCCCGATATTGTCAGCCTGTTCATGGGTTCAGCCCTCAACGATACCGGCCAAGCCATTGAGATCATTGCCATGACTTTGGCGGTTTATCTCTTCTTCGGCCTCATCGTGTCGGCGCTGATGAACTGGTACAACGCCCGCATTGCCTTGGTGACGCGATGACCGATGCACCAACCGCGCTTCGTTTGTGGCAGCAGCGTCTGTTCTCAACGCCGACGCAAACAGCGATCACGCTTGTGATCCTGACCGTCGCTGTCTGGGCGGTCACGCCGCTGGTCCGCTGGGCGCTGATCAATGCGACCTGGAGCGGCGAGACCCGCGCCGATTGCTCGCCCGGCGGGGCCTGTTGGGTGTTCATTCGCGTGCGCTTCGGGCAGTTTATGTATGGGTTCTATCCCGCAGCGGAGCGCTGGCGCCCGAACCTCTTTGGGCTCTTGGCGCTTGCGAGCATCGTTCCGCTGTTCATCATGACGGGCAAAGCGAGGCTGTGGCTCGGGCTCGCAGCTCTTTTAGCGCTGCCGCCCCTCGGCATTTGGCTCATCTATGGCGGCTTTGGGCTGACCCCTGTGGAAACGCGCCAATGGGGTGGCCTGATGCTGACCCTGTTCATCGCGGTTTATGCAGGCCTGATTGCCGTGCCGCTCGGCATTCTTTTGGCGCTTGGGCGGCAATCGCGTCTGCCGCTGATCCGCACGCTTTCCGTGATCTTCATCGAGTTCTGGCGCGGTGTGCCGATCCTCACCGTGATCGGCATCGGCTTCGGCCTGTCGCTCGGCGGCGCATTCGTGATCGAGCAGGTGTTCTCGCTCCCCGGCGTCGGCCGGCGTACCCCTGGGCGCGCCGGGGCCAAAACGAGCCCGTCCCCCGCCCCGCCATCCACCCATCCCGGCACACTTTGGTAGTAACGCCACATGGCCC
>JBAWYY010000404.1:0-3170 GCA_037143285.1 Alphaproteobacteria bacterium
TTTGCAGGCCTCGTCAGTGACGGCGGCGATAAGGCGCTTTCAAGTTACACGCTCAAACTCGCCATTGCCCCCTGATCTCTTTCGGCATCGCCAATCATGGCGTATGTGACCCCGGTCATAGGGAGAAGGTCATCGTGGTCACGAAAGACGAGGTCGCGCGCGCACTCGAACTGGTGAAATTGCCGGCGAGCGGCCAATCGCTCACCGCTTCAGGCCGGCTCGGCGAGATCATGGTCACCGACGACAGGGTCATGGTCGCCATTGCCATCGACGCGACCGAGGCTGCCGCCATGACGCCCGTGCGCGATGCAGCGGAAGCGGCTCTTAAAGGTCTACCCGGCATCGGAAAAGTCTTCGTGTCGTTGACCGCTGAGCGCGCCGTCCCACGGACGCCACCCTCCACCCAGCCGAGCCTCACGCCGGGACGGCCGGCGCAAGCGCCCTCCCCGAAGGCCGCCGGCATCCCCTTCGTCAAACATGTGATTGCGGTCGCCTCGGGCAAAGGCGGTGTCGGCAAGTCAACCACCGCCTGCAATCTCGCTCTCGGCCTTGTGGCGCTGGGCGCGCGGGTCGGCATTCTCGATGCCGATATCTACGGGCCATCGCTCCCCAAACTCTTCGGCATTCATGGCAAGCCCCGCGTGATCGAGGGCCGCACCCTGGCGCCCATGGAAGGCTTCGGCGTCAAAGTGATGTCCATCGGCTTCATGGTCGAAGAGGAAACGCCGATGATCTGGCGTGGGCCAATGGTGATGAGCGCCATTACCCAGATGTTGCGGGATGTGCGCTGGGCGACCGCCGAGGCCCCGCTCGATGTGCTGGTCGTCGACATGCCGCCCGGCACAGGCGACGCGCAATTGACCATGGCTCAGGCAACGCCGCTTGCCGGCGCGGTCATCGTCTCGACGCCGCAAGACCTCGCGCTCATCGATGCTCGTCGCGGCGTCGCCATGTTCCGGAAGACCGAGGTGCCGATCCTCGGCATCGTCGAGAACATGAGCTTCTTCATCGCCCCCGATACCGGCAATCGCTACGACATTTTTGGCCATGGCGGCGCCAAACGCGAGGCGGAGCGCCTCGGCGTTCCGTTCTTGGGCGAAGTGCCGCTCGATATGAATGTGCGGGAGCGTTCCGATCTCGGCCAGCCGATCGTTGCAACCGAGCCAAACAGCCTTCACGCCGGCATCTACAAGATGATCGCACGACAGGTCTGGGATAGCTTGGAGGGCCGAGGCAGCGTCAAGCCGCGCGTGCCCCCGCGCATCGTGATCGAGTGAGCGTGATGACATCAGCCCCGCGCATCCTGCCCGATCCGAATGACCCCCGCCTAACCGAAAAGGTCGTGGGCGTCGACGAACGCGGTCAACCCATCGAAACCTCCGTGACCGTGGAGCGCCCCCTCACCCTCTATCTGAACGCCCAAGAGATCGTCACCATGATGACGATCGGCGATTACCCTGATTATCTCGCCATCGGCTATCTGTTGAACCAGAACATGTTGAAGCCGACCGATGTGGTGACTGCGGTCGACCATGACGAGGATTTGGGCGTCGTGGTGGTGCGTACCGACACCAACACCAATTTCGAGGAGAAGCTGAAGAAGCGCACCCAGACTTCCGGCTGCGCCCAGGGCACCACATTCGGTGATCTGATGGAGGCGATTGAGACCATCGAACTGCCGAAGACAGCGCTTCACACCTCATGGCTCTATCGCCTCACCTCCACCATCAACACGCTTCCCTCGCTCTACCTGACAGCGGGCGCCATCCATGGGTGTGTGCTCGCGCGCGGCGATGAGGTGCTCGTCTATATGGAGGATGTGGGACGGCACAACGCGGTCGACAAAATCGCCGGCTGGATGTTCCGCCACAACGAAACCGGCGGCGACAAGATCTTTTACACCACCGGCCGCCTCACCTCTGAAATGGTGATCAAGGCCGTGCGCATGGGCATTCCCACCCTCGTGTCGCGCTCGGGCTTCACGGCTTGGGGCGTGGCGCTTGCCCGCCAATGTGGGCTCACCCTCATCGGTCGCGCGCGCGGCAAGCGCTTTGTTGCCCTTTCGGGCGAAGATCGTATCGTGTTCGATCAGGACTTGGCCTATGTGGCCGAGGAAAGCGCCCGCAGCCGGCGCAAGGGATCGGACAGCGATGACTGATGCAACGCTCGGCGTGCTGCTTGCCGGTGGCCTCGCGCGGCGCATGGGCGGCGGCGACAAGCCGCTGAAGCGCGTGCTCGGACGAACGATCCTCGATCGCGTGGTCTCGCGCATCGCACCCCAGGTGGATGGTCTCATCATCAATGCCAACGGCGATACCGGCCGTTTCGGCTTTCTCGGCATTCCCGTTGTGGCCGACGACGTGCCTGATTTCGCGGGCCCGCTGGCCGGCATCCTAGCAGCCCTTGATTGGGCCGCCGTCCACCGGCCGGATGTGGATGATGTGGTGTCGCTTGCAACCGACTCGCCCTTTCTGCCGCGAGACCTCGTCGCTCGCCTGCACAAGAGCCGTAAGGACGCCGGCGTGCCGCTTGCCTGCGCGCGTTCAGGCGATCAGACGCACCCCGTGATCGGCCTCTGGCCGGTGAACCTACGCGCTGATCTGCGTCAGGCGCTTGTGGTGGAAGACATCCGGAAGATCGACCGCTGGACCGCTCGTCATGGGGTTGCCCATGCTCATTGGCCGGCCGAGCCCTATGATCCCTTCTTCAACGCCAATACGCCGGATGATGTGACGCAGGCCGAAGTGATTGCCACGACATACCAGGACGCGTGAGCGCGGACGCTTGAAAATCTCCGTAGAACCCCTTAAATAAGCCGAACAAACAAAGGCTTGAAGGCCTAGGGGGAACCATGAAGACCATGTTCATCGCATTTTTCGTTGCAGCCGTGATCGCCGTTGGCGCGGGCTCGCTTCTGAACGCCTCTTACCAGCAGACGGCTGATGTGCGTTTCTCGACTTCGGGCACGGTGCTGCGCGGCCATGAGTCCGGCTCGAACCTTGTCGGCAAGGATTGGTCGGGCAAGCCCAACTGATCAGCGCAGCAGCGCATAGGGGATGAAGCCGACGGCATCGCCCGGAGCGACTGCCGTGACGGCCTCCGGCAATTCCACGAAACCATCGGTTTCCGTGAGCGACGTGATGATGCCTGCGCCCTCGCGCGGGTGTTTC
>JBAWYY010000405.1:0-3154 GCA_037143285.1 Alphaproteobacteria bacterium
TCATCCACCGCGATCCGCAGTCGCGTGCCCATCTGGTCGCGGCCGGTCGCCGTGGCGCTGACCTCAAATCTTTCCTCAGCGAAGAGCGGCTCTGGATAGCGCTTGATGCGCTCGCCAAGACCTATGACGTGGTCATGGTCTCGGTCGGGCATGAAGCCTCAACAGAACTTGCAGACCGCTTGCCGCGCCTTGGCAATTGGGCGGTGCTGGTGGGCGAGACGGTCCCGACCGATCCCGCTCTCATCGCAGGCTACGAGCGCTTGGAAGCGCTCGGCCTCGGCCCGGTGACCGTGATGTTGGCGGATGCCACTGTGAGTGCGAAGGCGGCCTAACGCGACCGCCACCCTCACGCCAGCGAAAAGCTTTCGTGGATCGCGCTCTTCACGCCGCCGCCCATCTGCGGTCCGCCACCCGCCACATAGATTGCGTCGTTGAGCACAACGGCGCCCATGCCATGGCGGGGCGTCAGCATCGGCGCGTAAGCTTCCCACTTGTCGGCTGCGGGATCGAAGGCCTCGTTCTGGCCATAGACGCGCTGCCAGCCCTCGCCTCCCATACAGAAGATCTTGCCGCGATAGAGCACCGCGCCGTGGCCTGAGCGGGCGGTCGGCAGCGGCGCCCGCGCGGTCCAGGCGTCGGTCTGGGCGTCATAGGTGTGGTGCAGGTTCGAATTGGTGAGGAAGGCGTCGACCCGCCCGCCGATCACATGGATCAGGTTATTCACCACCAGAGTTCCGGTGTGGTCGCGGCCGAGCTGCATCGGCGCGCGCTTGGTCCATTGATCGGTCGCGGGATCATAGACAAGGTGCGTATCGACCGATTTGCGGTTCTCAAAGGTATTACCGACCGCGCCGCCGATAGCGTGAATACGACCGTTAAGCCCGACACAAGCGATGGCACCGCAAGCAACCGGCAGCGGCCGGATTTTCGACCATTTGTCGCCTTCCGCGCCATAGACGAAACATTCGTCATGGGGCGTGCGGTTCTGCTCGATGAAGCCACCGATGGCGTAGAGGCGATCATTAAGGACCGCGACGCCCACGTGGTTGGCGCCGCGCGGCAATTCGGCGGCCGCAAGCCAGCTGTTGCTCGCCGCATCATAGAAGTGGTGATAGGGCCGGTCGACGCGCTGTTCGGCATAGCCGCCGAGAAGGTGCATCTTGCCCCGGAATTCGGCGGCCCATGCCATCTCCGTGCGCGGCACCGGCAGCGGCGCGCGGGTGCGCCAGCGGCCCTGAACGGCGGCCTTTGGCGCGATGGAATCGGAGAAAGCCTGGGTCGCGTGGATCTCCGGCAAGCCCACGCGCCCCGGCGTCGTCAGGCGCTCGAACTGGCCGTGATGATGCTCGTGGCCGGTTTGGGCAAAAGCAGCGCTGGTCACGGCGGAGAGGCCGCCGGCAAGCATGAAACGGCGCGAGAGGGTCATGGCATCAGCTCCGGGAGTAGGATTGGGCCGAAGCTTAGCAAAGCCAGATGACAGGGATAGAGGCGATTTTTCAGGCCTCGTCTTCTTCCGGATCCGGCCGCACCATCCAGCGGATGACCAGCATGGCGACGGGGATCCAGGCAACGCCCGCCAGCGCATAGAATACCGGTTCGCCGATGGGCCCGAGCTTGCGCGCGGCGGAATACATGATCGCCATGACGAGCAGGGAATAGAACGCAACCCAGGCCATGAGGATCACGGTGCCGAGGAGTTTGCGGGTGGATTGACGCATGGTGGGGGTCCGGACGGCGTGTCGCGTTGCGGGAAGGCGTGGCGCTCTATATCTGGGGGGCAACAATCGGCCAACTGCCATAAGGTCCCACACCATGTCGCGCCAACCGGCCGTACCGCACTCAGCACTCTGGGCTCATGCCTCGGACCGCGCCGATATCGCTGACAATCGTCGTGTGATGATCTGGCTTTTCGTCGTGGCCGCCCTCGTCTTCGTCATGGTGATCGTGGGTGGCGCGACCCGTCTCACCGATTCCGGCCTCTCGATCACCGAATGGCGCCCCGTGACCGGCGTGCTGCCGCCCTTGACCGAGGCGCAATGGCAGGTGGAATTCGAGAAATATCGGCAGATCCCGCAATATCAGCTGGTCAATCGCGGCATGTCGCTCGCCGATTTCCAGGTGATCTTCTGGTGGGAATGGGCCCATCGGCTGCTCGGCCGGGTCATCGGCGCGGCCATGCTGCTGCCCTGGCTTTTCTTTGTGGCAACCGGCGTGCTGCGCGGCCGTATGGCGGTCATCACCTTCTCCATCGGCCTCATGATCGCCTTTCAAGGGCTGGTCGGCTGGCTGATGGTCGCCTCAGGCCTCAAGCCCGGCATGACGGCAGTCGCGCCCTTGAAGCTGATGTTCCACCTCACCCTCGCGTGCCTGATTTTCGCGTGCCTGATCGCGACCGCCCTATCGCTGCGGCCCGCCCGTGCCCGGGCGCCGCTGCCGGGGGTCGTGAAAATCGGCGGCATCGCGGTCGGCGTCGCGCTGATCGCGCAGATCATGTTGGGCGCGCTCGTTGCCGGCAATGATGCGGGCCTGCGCTACAACGATTGGCCGCTGATGGAGGGCTATATCGTCCCGCCCGCAGCGCATCTCTTCGATAAGCCCTCGGTGATCGAAGCCTTTTTCGATTCCATCGCGCTCACCCAGTTCAACCACCGCCTCGGCGCCTATGCGCTCCTGGCGCTGACCCTGTGGCACGCCTGGCGCGCCAGCGGCACGGCGGCGCAGACCGGCGCGCGGGTGCTGGCCGGCCTGATGATCGCGCAAGCCGTCATCGGCATCATTACTTTGATGTGGGTGGTGCCGCTCGCGGCTGGCCTGTTGCACCAGGCCTTCGCGCTTGTGGTGCTGGGCCATGCGGTCTCCCACGGCCACAGCCTCATGACGAGCCCGACGGAAGAGCGGCTCGCCGAGGGCGTGCCGCTCGCCGCCGAGTAACTCAGATCGCGGAGAGGGCAGCCTCGAGATCGGCGATGATATCGGCGGCGTCTTCGATGCCGACCGAGAGCCTGACCACGTCGGGGCCCGCACCCGCCTGCACCTTCTGGTCATCGGTCAGCTGGCGATGGGTGGTGGACGCCGGGTGAATGATAAGCGAGCGCGTGTCGCCGACATTCGCGACGTGGGAGTGCAGCTGCACTTCGGCCACAAGCTTGGTGCC
>JBAWYY010000406.1:0-3151 GCA_037143285.1 Alphaproteobacteria bacterium
ATCGCCACCGGCGCGGTGCTGGTGGCGATCAAGTGAAGCGGTAACTTGGGATTAAGCGAGCGTTGTGAGGTCCTGGAACCAATGCTGCGCCTGGGTATAGCCGCGCACATTCGGGCCGAAGACATGGGGATTGGTGTCATGCACCACCCAGACCAGCAGCGCCTCGTTCACGACGGTCTCATGGACCTTCGCCATCAGGCCGTCCTGGGTCGCGATATCCGTTGATTCCAGCGCCTGATCGATCAGCTTATCCACGTCCGGGTTCTTGTAATGGCCCCAGTTCACGCCGGTGGGCGCGATCTGGCCGGAGTGGAAGAAGCGGATGAAGGCGTAGAGCGGGTCTGAAGTGAGATAGGCGACATTGTTGGCGGTGATGCCGCGCTGGTTCTCGTGCGCTGCCCCCTGACGCCAAGCGGCATAGAGCGGCTCAAGCTCGACCACCTTGAAGTCGACATCGATGAAGGCTTCCTTGAACATCTGCTGGCAGAGCTCGTTCATCGGCAGCGACAGCATCTGGCCCGAACCTGAGGAGGCGATGATGAACTGCGTCTTCAAGGGGTTGGAGCGGGAATAGCCCGCTTCCGTCATCAGCTTGCGGGCGCCGTCCACGTCATATTTCAGCTCGAAGGTCGGCTTGCCGAACCAGGGGCTGGTGCTGTCCACCTGACCCGCTGCGGGCTTGGCGAGCCCGCCCATCAACTGGACGACGGAAGCGCGGTCAATCGCGAGGTTTGCGGCCTTGCGGGTGCGAATGTCGACCCAGGGCGAACCCGGTAAGGTGGAGAGGTGATAGTTCCACACATGGGGCGTGACATTGTCGACGAGCTTGAAGCCCTGCTGGCGCAGGCGCGCCATGACGTCGGGCGCGGGCGCCTCAATGAAGTCCACCGTACCGGCGAGCAGGGCATTGGTGCGGGTAATGGTTTCCGGCAGGCAGGACAGGATGATCCGGTCGGCCTTGGCCATGCGCGACTTATCCCAATAGTCGGTGTTGCGCACGAGCTCGGCGAGCTCACGCGGCACGAGGCGGGCGAGCTTGAACGGGCCGGTGCCCGAGGGCTCGCGAGCGAAGCGCTGCCAGTCGCGGCCGAGCTTTTCATACTGAGCGGGGCTGGAGATGAGGAACCACAGCATCTGATAGGGGAAGAAGCTGTCCACCGTGCGGGTGGTGACTTCGACCGTCATGGCGTCGATCTTCCGGTAGCTCGCAACCGAGGGCAAACGCGCGCGCACCTGGCTTGCCTGACGCTGGTCGAAATGCGGCGCCTGATTGTTCAAAACCTTTTCGAAATTCCAGATCACGGCATCGGCGTCGAAGGTCGAGCCGTCGTGGAACTTCACGCCGGGGCGCAGCTTGAACACCCACTTCTTCTTGTCCGCGGGGTCGGTCGCCCATTCGGTGGCAAGGCCCGGCACCAATTTGCCCGGACGGTCCGCAACATTCATTTCCCAGGCGACCAGGGGGTCATAGAGGGTGTGGCCGGTGAACTGATAGGCGCCAGCACCACGATCCGGCTGACCGGTGGTCTGCGGGATATCGGCCATGGAGATGCCGTAGCGGATGACCCGCTCTTGGGCTGCCGCCGGCAAGGCCGAAAGGCTTGCGGCGAGCGCAGCACCAGCGCTGGTCTTTAGAAAGTCGCGCCGATCAAAAGGAAATTCAGCCATCACACACCCCGTGGTTTTCCGGATGCGCGCGAGGATAAAGGCGAAGGCCCGCCTGTCGAGATGAAGATAAGGGCGCGACTTGACCACGATCTAGGCAGGAATGCCGGGGATCCGGCAGACAGCCGTGCGAACATGCTTAGCTCGTCAGCCACAAGGCCGTGAGCGGCCCCCCCGAGGCGCTCGCAAGTGCGCCTCAGGTATATTGACCGTGGCAGTGCTTGAACTTCTTGCCCGAGCCGCAGGGGCAAGGGTCATTACGACCGACCTTGCCCCAGGTCGCCGGATTGTTCGGATCGCGTGACGCCGCATCCACGGGCGTTGCCGCAAACGGGCTCGGCCCGCTAAGGCCCATGGTCCCCGACGGCGCGCCCATGGCGGCAAACTCATCCATGCCGGTCATGGGATCGAGGTGATGGGCCTGCATCGGCGGCAGATCGGGCATGGGCGGCGGATCTTGGACGATCTCGACCAGCGACAATTGCTGGGTCGTCGTCTCGCGCAAGCGCGTCATCAGGCTTTCGAACAGCTGGAAGGCTTCCGACTTGAACTCGTTCAACGGATCGCGCTGGCCATAGCCGCGCAGGCCAACCACCTGGCGGAGATGGTCGAGCTGGACGATATGCTCGCGCCAATGATGGTCGAGCACCTGCATCACCACGGCCTTCTCGATCTGGCGCATCAGCGGCACGCCGGCCTGGTCGAGGCCGAAGCGCTCCACCTTCTCGGCCATGGCCGCATCGGCGGCAGCCTTGATGCGCTCGATCACTTCTTCGTCGGCAATGCCTTCTTCCTTGGCCCATTCCGGGATCGGCAGGCCGAGGTTCAAGACATGGAACACCTTATCGCGCAGGCCCTCGGTGTCCCACTTCTCCGCATAGGCGTCGGGCGGAATGTGCTCATGCACCATCGTCTCGATCACGCCGTGACGCATGTCGGTGATCATCCCCGACAGGTCTTCTTCGCTCATCAATTCAAGGCGTTCCTTGAAGATGGTACGGCGCTGGTCATTGGCGACGTCGTCATATTTCAGCACGTTCTTGCGCAGGTCGAAGTTGCGCGCTTCCACCTTACCCTGGGCCTTTTCCAAGGCCTTGTTGATCCAGGGGTGGACGATCGCCTCGCCGTCCTTCAGGCCGAGCTTGACCAGCATATTCTCCATGCGGTCAGAGCCGAAGATGCGCATCAAATCGTCTTGCAGCGACAGATAGAACTTGGAGCGGCCAGGGTCGCCCTGACGGCCGGAACGACCGCGCAGCTGATTGTCGATACGCCGGCTCTCGTGGCGCTCGGTGCCGATGATGTAGAGCCCGCCTGAGGCAAGCGCGCGCTCTTTCAGCTGAAGCACCTGGGCGCGGATGGCCTCGGAACGCGCCTCTTTCTCCGGCCCCTCTTCCATCTCCGACAGCTCGGCCTTGATCCGCATATCGGCATTGCCGCCGAGCTGAATATCGGTGCCGCGACCGGCCATATTGGTCGCAATCGT
>JBAWYY010000407.1:0-3147 GCA_037143285.1 Alphaproteobacteria bacterium
GCCAATCTCAAGCCCGACTCGAAGATTGCCGCGATCTATCGCTCGGATCACATCTCCGAGCGCCATCGCCACCGCTACGAGGTCAATCTCGACTATCGCTCGCGGCTGGAGGGCAAAGGCCTCGTGTTTACCGGCCTCTCGCCCGATGGCGTTCTGCCGGAGACGATCGAGTACCCGGACCATCCCTGGTTTATCGGCGTGCAATATCACCCCGAGCTGAAATCGCGGCCGTTTGAGCCGCATCCGCTGTTCCGCTCGTTCATCGAGGCGGCTAAGGCGCAGTCGCGGCTCGTCTGATGAGCCGTGGGGCGCTCATCGTCGGTGGGGTGATCGCTGGCATCGCCGGGTTGATGACCTATTTGGCGTCAGGCGGTTCTGAGTGCGCGGGCGGGCGCACCTTCCGCACGCTCGCCGATTGTGAAAAGGCGGGCGAACCCTCGCGTCTCTGCCGTGACTGGTTGGCCGATGCGAATCGGCAGTTGTCGCGGCGCGGGCCGTTCCACATCACCCAAGAGGCCTGTACCGAGGCCCATGTCACCTGCCAGCGCGCGGACATTCCCGCAGGTTTTGCCCCGCGCGCGCAAGGCTTTTGCTTGATTGATGCGTCGCCCGAGCGCGTTGTGCCGCTCATTCCGACCCGCGGTGGGTGAGGGCGCGCGCGCCGGTTGATCCGCTTGCGCCTGTCTGTCACAAGCAGCCGATTGGTTAGAGGTCATCCGATGAAAGCGAATGCGACCGTCGTGGTGGGGCAAGCGCTGGCCCATCCCGTTCGTTTTTCCAACACGCTGCCGCTGGCGCTCATTGCCGGTCCGTGCGCGCTGGAAAGCCGTCAGCACGCCCTCGAGATGGCGGCCGCTCTGAAGGAACTGACGGCACGCCTAGGTATCGGTTTGGTCTTCAAAGCATCGTTCGATAAAGCGAACAGGACTTCTGGAAAATCTTCCAGGGGAATGGGACTAAATGCCGCCTTGCCGATTTTCGCTGAGATTAAAGAGCGTTACGGCTTGCCCGTCGTCACCGATATCCACGAGATCGAGCAATGCGTGCCGGTGGCTGAAGTCGTGGACATGCTCCAGATCCCGGCCTTCCTGTCGCGGCAGACCGATCTGTTGCAGGCGGCTGCCCGCACGGGCCGGGTCGTGAACGTTAAGAAGGGCCAGTTTCTCGCGCCCTGGGACATGAAGAATGTGGCAGCCAAGGTGACGGAAGCCGGCAATCCCAATGTGCTCGTCACCGAGCGCGGCGCGTCCTTCGGCTACAACACGCTGATTTCCGACATGCGCGCCTTGCCGATCATGGCGGAATTGACCGGCGCGCCGGTGATCTTTGATGCGACGCATTCGGTTCAGCAGCCCGGTGGCCAAGGCGATAAATCTGGCGGTCAGCGCGAATTTGTCGCGGTTCTCGCCCGCGCGGCGGTGGCGGTCGGCGTTGCCGGCGTCTTCATCGAGACGCATCCGGATCCCGACCACGCCGTGTCGGATGGGCCGAATATGGTGCCTTTGGCCGAGATGCCGGCCTTAATCGCGCGGCTTATGGCCTTTGATCGCCTCGCCAAAACGCCGGCTTGAATGACATTCGCCTGATGACAGGGGGACCTATGTCCGCCCGCACTTGCCTCTCCATCGTCCTTGCCGCAGGCGAGGGCACTCGCATGAAGTCGGACCGCCCGAAGGTGCTGCACGAAGTGGCGCACCGCTCCATGCTCGCCCATGCGCTCCATGCGCTTGCGAGCGCCGGCGGTACGGCGGCTGCGGTGATCGTCGGCCCTGATCGCGAGGACGTCGCCCGCGAGGCGCGGCGCGTCGTGCCAGAGGCGACCATTCATGTGCAGGTGGATCGTCTCGGCACCGCCCATGCCGCGCTTCAGGCGCGCGAGGTCCTCGGGCGAGGTTATGACGATGTGGTGATTGCCTTTGGCGATACGCCGCTGGTGACGCCTGAGACCTATAGTGCGCTGCGGGCGGCGCTGGCGACCGGCGTTGCGGTAGTGGGGCTTGCCTTTGAGGCGGCCAATCCCTTCGGTTATGGGCGGATGATCGTCGAAAACGGCGTCTTCAGCCGCATTGTCGAAGAAAAGGACGCGAACGCCGCCGAGCGGCAGGTCACGCTCTGCAATGGCGGGCTGATGGCGCTTGATGGCAAGCGTGCGCTCGATCTCTTGACCCGCATTGGCAATGCCAATGCCAAGGGTGAGTACTATCTCACCGACGCCGTGGCGGTGGCGAAGAGCCTGGGGCTTTCGACCGCGCTGGTCGTGGCGGATGAGGAGGAAGTCAGGGGCGTCAATGACCGCGTGCAGCTCGCCGAGGTCGAGGCGATCCTGCAGCGGCGCTATCGGCGCGGGGCGCTGCTCGGCGGTGCAACGCTCACCGCGCCTGAAACCGTGTTCTTTGCAGCCAATACGATTGTTGGCCGCGATGTCGTGATTGAGCCCCATGTGGTCTTTGGCCCGGGCGTGACCATTGCCGATGGCGTGACGATCCGGGCCTTCTCGCATCTCGCTGGCTGTTCGGTCGCACGCGGCGCGATCATCGGGCCCTTCGCCCGCATCAGGCCGAAGAGCGTCATCGGCGAGGACGTCCATATCGGCAATTTCGTCGAGGTGAACCGCACAACGCTCGCCGCCAAGGTCGAGGCCAATCACTTGGCCTATCTGGGTGACGCGACCGTTGGCGAGGGCACAAATGTGGGCGCCGGCACCATCACCTGCAATTTCGACGGCGCGGATAAGCACGCGACCCATATCGGCCGGAACGTCTTTGTGGGCTCTAATTCGACGCTTGTGGCGCCGCTCACCATCGGGGACGAGGTCTTGATCGCAGCGGGTTCAGTGGTCACCGACAATAGCCCCGATGGCTCCCTTGTGTTCGGGCGGGCGCGTCAAGAGACCAAGCCTGACAAGGGCGCCGCCCGCATTCGCGCCAATGGCCAACGTCGCGCCGAGCGGAAGGCGCGCGAAAAGGGCCGATGAGTCCCCCTTGTCGCATTGCGTCACAGCCTTTGATTTCGTCCTCGGCTGAAGCGGGCCTAAACGGCTCATCAAAGACTTGCACCTATGGTGCGAGCGAATCGACGGTTCGGAGAGCCAACAACGATGTGCGGCATTATCGGAATTCTGGGCAAGCAGGCCGTTGCGCCGCTACT
>JBAWYY010000408.1:0-3139 GCA_037143285.1 Alphaproteobacteria bacterium
CGGGAACGCGGCGGCGTCGAACTGGTGCCTGAACGGCTTATCGGCAATATCAGGCTCGCTTGCCATGCTATTCCAGCACTCGCCGAGGCGCGATTGGCGCGCGTTTGGGCGGGCCTTGAGGCGGAAACCGCCGATGCGCTGCCGGCCGCAGGGCCCATTCCCGGCGTGCCCGATGCCTATGTTTGCGGCTCCGTTCACTCCGGTTACACCAGCGGGCCGTCGATTGCGCGCTCGCTTGCCGACGTCATTCTCGGCCGCGAGCCCGGCCTGCCGCTCTTTCCCATCGACCGTTTGCTGAAGGCCGCACAACCATGACCCACCCCCTTGCAGCCCGGCTCACCGGTATCCACGCCGCCACAATTGTTCCCATGCGCGCGGACTTTGAGATCGATGAGGATGCCCTTGCCGGTCACATCGCCGCCATCTCCCATCGGCCTGGCATTCGCGGTCTTCTGATCAATGGGCATGCCGGCGAGAACTTTGTGCTCGATAGTGCGGAGAAGCGGCGCGTGATCGAGATCGCCCGCAAGGTGGCGCCGCCCGATTGTGTCATTTGCTCCGGCATCAATGCGGAATCGAGTCTTCAGGCCGCGCGCGATGCCGCGGATGCTGAGCGGGCAGGGGCCGATATCCTCTTGGTTTTTCCGCCGAATTCCTGGGCGCTCGGCCATGATGACGGCGTGGTCGATATCCATCACCGGCACGTGCTGGAGGCAACTTCTCTGCCGCTCATGCTCTATGCGGCCCCCGTGGGCGCTGGTCGCATGGCCTATTCGGGAGAGACGCTGACACGGCTTGTGGCCCATGAGCGCATCATCGCGGTCAAGGAGGGCAGTTGGGAGGTTGCCGCCTATGAGGCGAACAAGCGGCTTCTGGAAGCTTTGCGCCCTGATTTCGTTGTCATGGGGTCGGGTGATGAACATTTGCTGACCAGCGCTATTGTCGGTTCGGCGGGTGCACAAGTGTCCCTTGCCGCGTTGGTTCCGGACCTTCTGGTCGAGTTTTTCGCCGCGACACAGGCTGGAGACTGGACCAAGGCAAGAGCGCTCCATGACAGCATCTATCCCCTGGCTGTTGCCATTTATCGTGATGCGCCGGGAGGCCGCGCAACCGCGCGGTTGAAGCTCGCACTCGCGCTTACCGGTCAAATTGCCGCCGACCACGTTCGCCCGCCCCAACCCCCGCCGAGCCAAGCGGAGCGGCTTGCGGTGACAGCCGCCATGCGCGCCGCCCGGGTTTTCGCGGGCTAAGACTGGTCACTGCGCAGGTTTTGGGTGGTCATTGCAGGCGAATGCGATTCATCGCCCGTCGCGGGTTGGCCACCTAAAACCCCGCTCAAAGGTCCAAGGTCAGTTGCGAATTTAGCTTGGGCTTTTGAGTCAAAGCCTTCTTGGCGCCAGTCATGGGGATTCCAGCCTTTCGGCTCCCATGCTTGGCGGCGATGTCGTTTGCGACCCGGGAGTGGTGAACCGATCTCCGGACGCCAAGGAGTGCCTCGCGCGCATCTCTTGTGGCAGCCGCATGGTCGACGATGGGTGCCGGGTAGGGGAGCGTTGACCCGCCCGGCCAACGCCAGGGCTCATGGATGAAGGCATCCGGGACGGCTGCAAGTTCAGGCACGTAGGTGCGCACGAACTGCCCGGTCGGGTCCTGGTCGAGCCCCTGCTTCACGGGGTTATAGACCCGCAGCGTATTGATACCCGTGGTGCCCGATTGCATTTGCACCTGGGGCCAATGGATGCCGGCTTCGTAGTCGACGAATTGGCGCGCGAGATGCAGACCGGTGTCGCGCCAGGGCAGCCACAAATCGTAGCTCGCGAACGACATCAGCATGGCGCGCATGCGGAAATTGATCCAGCCGTGCTGATTGAGCGCCCGCATACAGGCATCCACGAAGGGAAACCCGGTTGTGCCGGTGGCCCAAGCCTTGAAGCGCGCAGGGTCGGCCGTCTCCGGCCTTAAGCCATCATAGGCGCGGTGAAGGTTTTCAAACTCGATCCGGGGTTCATCCTCCAACTTCTGTATGAAGTGGCAATGCCAGTGATGGCGCCCCGAAAAGGATGACAGAGACCCCCGCCAGCGCCTGGCATCAGGGTCATCTGAGAGCTTGACCTCGCGCATGCGCGCCCAAGTCGCCTGGGCAACCTCGCGCATGGAGATCGTACCCCAACTTACATGCGGCGAGATGCGGGAACTTGCGTCAAACGCCGTCACAGGGCTCGCCATTTCAAAGCGATAATTGCGTCCGCGGCGGGTGAGGAAGCTTTCGAGCGTTGCAAGCCCGGCCACCCGCCCGCCGTGCTGGCGGCCGGGGCAAGAGTCGGGATTAAGGCCAAGCTCATCGGCAGTAGGGATGTGGGTTGGCCAGGGGCCATCGATCATTGTCAGCGCTTGCGGCGCGGGCGTGATCGGCTCGGCCATGTCGCGGTCCCAGGCCTTCGCCCAACCATTGCGGGATTTGAGCCTGCGGATCACCCCGAACTGGCGCGCCTCGTGCCAGGGGATGCCGGCCCTTTTCGCCCAAGCAGCAATCGCGAGATCACGAGCATAGGTGAAGCCATTGCCGGTTTCTTCATGGCTATAAAGCGCCGCGATGCCTTGGCTACGATGTAATCGGTCGAAAACCTCAACGGCATCGCCGACCATGATGCAGAGCGGTTGCCCAAGCTCTGCCAAGGACTGCCGCAGTTCGACAAGGCATTCCCTGGCGAAGTGCCATTGTCGAGCGGAGGCGTCCTGTTGGGCCCACAGCTGCGGCTCGGCGATATAGAGCGGCAGGGTTGGCCCGGCGCTGATGGCAGCGACGAGCGGCCGATGATCGGTGATCCTAAGGTCGCGCTTGAACCAAACAATGTTGAGGCGAGGGGACATGGCCGATCTTCTACGGAACAAGGTCCGGTAGCACTCGATGGCAACAAACAGCAAGAATGTTCTTGTAATGTTCTCAGGACATGGTGCCGCATCACCGTGGCTGACAGGCGCTTAAGTGCGGCGAGAGCGGGTGCGTCGTGTCGGCGGGAGCGGGCGAGGCACCCACCTCATGGCTCACGGTGAGCACAGCAACGTTGCCACCCTTGCAGTGGTATCCCCGCCCCATCTGTGGTCGGCTACCCCCGGGCATCACAGGGTGAGGGATAGA
>JBAWYY010000409.1:0-3129 GCA_037143285.1 Alphaproteobacteria bacterium
GCTGCCCTTCATGATCGCAGGCGTCGTTGTCCTGCACGTTTGGGCGCTGCACGTGACGGGTCAGAACAACCCGACCGGCGTTGAAGTGAAGGACGTGAAGAAGGACACCGTGCCGTTCACCCCCTATGCGACCATCAAGGATGGCTTTGCGATGGTGGTGTTCTTCATCGTCTTCGCCTATTTCGTCTTCTTCCAGCCGAACTATCTCGGCCACGCCGTGAACTATGTGCCGAGCGATCCCTTGGTGACGCCGCCGCATATCGTGCCGGAGTGGTACTTCCTGCCCTTCTACGCGATCCTTCGCGCCATCACCTTCGACATCAACCTGATCATCTTCACGATCCCCTCGAAGCTCGGCGGCGTGCTTGCCATGTTCGCGGCAATCGCGGTCCTGGCCTTCCTGCCTTGGCTTGATACCTCGAAGGTGCGCTCCTCTGCTTATCGCCCGATGCACAAGCAGTTCTTCTGGGCCTTCGTGGTGGTGTCGGTGATCTTAGGGTGGCTCGGTTCGAAGCCCGCTGAAGCGCCCTACACGGTACTGTCGCTGATTTTCACGGGGCTCTACTTCGCCTACTTCCTGGTGGTGTTGCCGCTGCTCGGCCTCTTTGAGACGCCGCGCCAGTTGCCGACCTCCATTGCGGAAGCCGTGTTGAAGAAGGTCAAGGGCAGCGCGCCCGTGGCCATGGGCGCAAGCGCGCCTGAGACCAAGGGCTGAGAGGGCGGACGAGGACTATGACCATGACCATCGCCAAGTTTCGTCCCCTCCTGGCCGGCGCCTTTCTCGCGCTCGCCGCAGCTACGAGCCCCGTGCTTGCGGCCGGCGGTGAGCCTGAGCCGCCGCGCTTCACCTGGTCCTTCGGTGGCCCCTTCGGCATGTATGACCGGGCGCAGCTGCAGCGCGGCTTCCAGGTGTTCAAGGAGGTCTGCTCCTCCTGCCACGCCGCCGAGCTTCTGTCGTTCCGCAACCTCTCCCAGCGGGGCGGTCCTGAGTTTACTCCGGCTCAGGCTCAGGTGATTGCTTCCGAATGGCAGCACAAGGTGCGCGAGATCGGCGACGATGGTCAGCCGGCCGAACGCACGCCGCGGCTTGCCGATCGTATCCCCGGCCCGTTCCCGAACAAGAAGGCCGCCGAAACCGCCAATGGCGGCAAGGCGCCGCCGGATCTGTCCTTGATGGTCAAGGCCCGCACCTATGAGCGTGGCTTCCCCCGGTTCGTGTTCGATATTTTCACGACCTATCAGGAGCAGGGCGCCGATTACATGAAGGCGTTTCTCACCGGCTATAAGGATCCGCCGGCGGGTGTCGAGCCGCCTCCGGGCGCGAGCTATAACGAGTATTATCCCGGCCACTTCGTGGCGATGCCGAACATCCTTCAGGACGGTCTTGTGACCTATTCGGATGGGACTGAGGCGACGGTGAAAAACTACTCAGCCGATGTCACCTCGTTCCTGATGTGGGCGGCTGAGCCCCATCTCGAACAGCGCAAGCGCATGGGCTTCCAGGTAATCCTGTTCTTGATCGTGTTCGCCAGCCTGCTCTACTATACGAAGAAGCGGGTCTGGTCGAATGTCGAGGGCCACGCCTGATTGCTACAGGCCTGAATGAATTGAGAAAAAGGGTCGCTGTTGCGGCCCTTTTTTTGTTTGCGAATTGGGGCTTAAGCCGGCATCGGACTGTCACATTGGCTTGCTATGCCGGCTGAAGATTTGCTCCACTGATTCAGCGAATGGGTTTGCAGGAAACGGGGTTGAATATGACGTCTGCGGTGCTTGGCATAATCGGCGGTTCCGGCATTTACGATCTGCCAGGCCTGGAAGCGATCGAGGAGATCGAGGTCGCCTCGCCCTGGGGGGAGCCCTCCGACAAGCTCCGGCGCGGTCGTCTCGGTCACACCACCATCGTGTTCCTGCCGCGCCATGGTCGTGGCACCGCATCGGTCCTTCAGAGATCAATTACCGCGCCAATATCGACGTCTTGAAGCGGGTCGGCGTGACCGATCTCGTGTCGCTCTCAGCGGTGGGCTCGTTCAAAGAGCGTTTGCCGCCGGGCATGTTCGTGCTCGCCGATCAATTCGTCGATCGCACGTTTCGGCGCGAGCCAAGCTTCTTTGGCCGGGGCTGCGTGGCCCATGTCGGCTTCTCCCACCCCGTTGCCCCGCTTCTCCAGGCGCGGGTGGCGGCAGCCGCCAGCGCCGAGGGCATCGCCCATGTGGTGGGGGGGACTGCCGTCTGTATGGAAGGCCCGCAGTTTTCGACCTTGGCCGAGAGCCTATTTCATAAGGCGCAGGGCTGGGATCTTATCGGCATGACCTCCATGCCGGAGGCAAAGCTCGCCCGTGAGGCCGAGATCTCCTACGCCTTCGTCGGCATGGTCACTGATTTCGACGCTTGGCACGAGGAGGTCGGCCCGGTCGACGTGGCGCAGGTGATCGCCCATCTCCACAAGAATGCCGAGACCGGGCGCAAGCTCGTGGCGCGGCTTGCGAAGGAATTCCCGAGGGAGCACGAGGCTTGTCCCATCGGCTCCGACCGCGCGCTCGACTATGCGTTGATCACGCCACCCGAGGCGCGCGACCCCGCTTTGATGGCGAAGCTCGACGCCGTCGCCGGTCGGGTGCTTGCTAAGGGGTGAGCGGCCTTACCAGCCGCCCATCATGCCGTAACGCCAACCGCCGAAGCCCCACCAGACGAAGCCGAAGATCACGCGCAACACGATGATAGCGGCGATGAAGGCGGGGATGGCAGCAAAGATCGCTTTGAAGAAGAACACGACCATCGACCAGAACGGCAGGTCGAGGCCGGTGATGGAGACGGGATAGGCCGCCGGGCGCACGGTTACGGTTGCGGCAGGGGCTGCGGGGATAGAGGGTTGGTCGGTCATCGACATGGTCGGCCTCCGATTGCGAGCGGGAAGGGCCCCGCTTTCCTTGGTTTCATCGCCCGACTACAGAGGGTAGCGGCCGTTTTCGGCGGCACCAGTGAATTCGCGGTAAGGTTTGAGAGAGGGCAGCAGCATGGACAGCGCGGTGGCACAGGACCTGAAGGCGGCGATCCGCACGATTCCCGACTATCCCAAGCCGGGCATCATGTTCCGCGATATCACCACGCTGCTGCTGGATGGGCCGGGCT
>JBAWYY010000410.1:0-3110 GCA_037143285.1 Alphaproteobacteria bacterium
CTACAAGGCCAAGGTTCAGGACGAGACCGGCAAGCCCTTCCCCCAGGATCCCCACGAGCAGCTCTGGGGCGCCATCGGGGCTGTCTTCTCCAGCTGGATGAACCAGCGCGCCATTACCTATCGCCGCCTCCATGCCATCCCCGAGAGCTGGGGCACGGCCGTCAATGTTCAGGCCATGGTGTTCGGCAATATGGGCGAGACCTCGGCAACGGGCGTTGCCTTCACGCGCAACCCCTCGACGGGCGCGAAGGAACTCTATGGCGAGTTCCTCATCAACGCTCAGGGCGAGGATGTGGTCGCCGGCATTCGCACGCCGCAGAACATCACGGAAGTGGCGCGCATCGCCGCCAAATCCGACAAGCCGTCCATGGAAACGGCCATGCCGGAGGTCTATCACCAATTCGTGGCTGTGGCGGCGACCCTTGAAAAGCACTACCGCGACATGCAGGACCTGGAGTTCACGGTCGAGCGCGGCAAATTGTGGATGCTGCAGACCCGCAGCGGCAAGCGCACAGCCAAGGCTTCGCTGCGGATCGCGGTGGAAATGGCGTCTGAAGGCCTGATCTCGCGCGACGAGGCGATCCTGCGGGTCGATCCCGCCTCCCTCGATCAGCTCTTGCACCCCGCCATCGACCCCAAGGCCGAGCGGCGCGTGGTCGCGACCGGCCTGCCGGCCTCACCCGGTGCTGCCCAAGGCGAGATCGTGTTCAATTCCGACGAAGCCGAGGCCATGAAGGCCGCCGGCCGCAAGGTCATTCTGGTGCGCGTGGAAACGAGCCCCGAAGATATTCACGGCATGCACGCGGCCGAGGGCATTCTCACCACCCGTGGCGGCATGACCTCGCATGCGGCCGTCGTTGCGCGCGGCATGGGCAAGCCCTGCGTATCGGGGGCAGGCTCAATCCGGGTGGACTATGCCGCCGGCACGCTTGCGGTGATGGGCGCGGTCCTGAAAAAGGGTGACATCATCACCATCGATGGCAGCACCGGTCAGGTCTTGCTGGGTGAAGTTGCCATGTTGCAGCCGGAACTGTCCGGTGAGTTCGGCACGCTGATGGGCTGGGCTGACGCGGCCCGGCGCCTCAAGGTTCGCACCAATGCGGAAACGCCGGCGGATGCCCGCGTGGCCGTCAGCTTCGGCGCAGAGGGCATCGGGCTCTGCCGCACCGAGCATATGTTCTTCGACGACACCCGCATCGTTGCGGTGCGCGAGATGATCCTGGCGGATGACGAAAAGGGCCGGCGCGCGGCGCTTGCCAAGCTCCTGCCCATGCAGCGCTCGGATTTCGTCGAGCTCTTCGAAATCATGGCCGGCCTGCCGGTGACGATCCGCTTGCTCGATCCGCCCTTGCACGAATTCCTGCCCCACACGGAAGCGGAAATTGCTGAAGTAGCGGCCTCCATGGGCACCGACCCGCGCAAACTGCGGGCGCGCGCCGAGGAACTGCACGAGTTCAATCCCATGCTCGGCTTCCGTGGCTGCCGCTTGGCTGTCGCCTTCCCGGAAATCGCGGAAATGCAGGCGCGCGCTATCTTTGAGGCCGCCGTCATTGCGGCGCGCAGCACGGGGCGTCCCGTGGTGCCGGAAGTGATGGTGCCGCTGGTCGCGACCAAGGCCGAGCTCGATCTCGTCAAGGGCCGGATCGTTGCCATGGCGGATGCCGTGAAGGCGGAGAGCGGAACGGACTTCGACTATATCGTCGGGACCATGATCGAGCTGCCGCGCGCAGCCCTTCAAGCCCATCGCATTGCCGAAAGCGCGGAGTTCTTCTCTTTCGGCACGAACGACCTGACGCAGACCACCTTCGGCATTTCGCGCGATGACGCGGCGAGCTTCCTCAACCCCTATCTTGCTAAGGGGATCATTGAGGTGGACCCCTTCGTCAGCCTCGATCAGGAAGGCGTTGGCGAACTCGTCAGCATTGCCGCCGAACGCGGCCGCAAGACCCGGCCCGACATCAAGCTCGGCATTTGCGGCGAGCATGGCGGCGACCCCGCATCGATCCATTTCTGCGAGAAGGTCGGGCTCGACTATGTGTCTTGCTCGCCCTTCCGCGTACCGATCGCGCGGCTCGCTGCGGCCCAGGCCGCTCTCGGCAAAATGGCTGCAAGCCAAGCGTGACCAATCACGACGTTCGCCCTAATATAGGCGCGAACGTCGAGACCCCGTCATGCCCTTACCCAATCTGCGCGCCATTCCCGGTTCCACCACCGGCCTGATCTTCACCAGCTTCATGGTGGGTGCGGCGATCATTGCGGCTCTCTTGCTCCGCCGCTTCCTTGGCACGGGTGACGCCATGTATGGCTTTGCCGGGCTGCTCGCGCTGACGCTCGCCTTTGACCTCACCGTCAATCAATTGGCCGCGCGCGGGCGCATGGAGCCGCTCATCTCCAATTGGCGCTATGGCGGCTTTCTGGTGGGCGCCTGCCTGCTCGTGATCCTGCTCGCGCTGACGGGCTAATGCCCATGGGCGTGCCGGACCTTGCGGCGATCCGTTCCGGAGGCAAGCTTGCGCTCGCCCGCGCGCTTGGCGCCATTGAAACGGCGGCCGGCACCCGCGAGCTCGCTGATCTCCTCGATACCGCCTGCCGGAGCCCTCGCGGCACCAGCCTTGGCCTGACCGGACCGCCGGGCGTCGGCAAATCCACACTCACCAACAGCCTTGTGGCGCGGTGGCGCGCGAAGGGCGAAACCGTCGGCGTCATTGCGGTTGACCCGTCGTCGCGGCGCACCGGCGGCGCGCTTTTAGGGGATCGCGCGCGGATCCAGACCGATCCCGCCGATAGCGGCGTCTTCGTGCGCTCCATGGCCGCGCGTGATCGGCTTGGCGGCCTCTCGGATGAGACCATTGCCGCCATGGTGCTGATGCGGGCGGTGTTCGATCACGTCTTGGTCGAAAGCGTCGGCATCGGGCAATCCGAGGCCGATGTGGCGATTGTGGCTGATACCGTCGTGCTCTGTATTCAGCCGGGCTCCGGCGACAGCCTGCAATTCATGAAGGCCGGCGTGATGGAACTGCCTGACGTGGTGGTGGTGACGAAAGCCGATACGGGCGCGATGGCAACGCGCGCCAAGGCCGATGTGGAGGGTGCGCTCTCCCTCGTCACCC
>JBAWYY010000411.1:0-3105 GCA_037143285.1 Alphaproteobacteria bacterium
CTGGGCCGAGGCCAATGGTCAAGTCGGCGTCCTTGAGCGCCGCCGTGTGGCGCCCTTTGGCGTCTATACGCTGGTACGCTTTCGCAAAGGTGAGGCGCTTGGCCGCACGGCGGTCGCCGCCTGATCACTCACGCGCCGAATTTATCGAGGAAGGGCTCAATGGGTAGGGCCCGAAAATCGGGGAGCGCCTGCCTCAATCGCTCGTGATCCCAATCCCACCAGGCCAAAGCTATGAGCCGCTCGGCGACCTCGGCCGAGAACCGGCGGCGTATCACGCGGGCCGGATTGCCGCCAACCACGGTGTAGGGGGCGACATCTTTGGTGACGATAGCGCCTCCCGCCACCACCGCGCCCGTGCCGATGGTGCGGCCGGCCAGGATCACCGCGCCATGGCCAACCCAGATGTCATGGCCGAGCGTCACGTGGTGGGCGCGGCGCCAGTCAAAGAAGCCGGCTTCATCGGGCTCGCCTGGGAAATAGCGGGATGAGCGATAGAGAAAATGGCTCTGACTTGCCCGCTCCATGGGGTGATTGCCGGGATTGATCCGCGTATGCGAGGCGATCGAGCAGAACTTGCCGATGGTCGTCATATCGATCTGCGCGTCGGAGACCACGTAAGAATAGTCGCCCATGGTGACTTCGTTGAGCCGGGTGCGGGCGCCAACCTCGGTGTAACGACCCAACTCTGATCTGCTCACAAGCGCTTGAGGGTGGATGGTTGGGGTCTCGCTCAGCATGCTCATCGTCAGGCTTTCAATCCGGCGTTCTCGGGTGCGCTTAGGGCGGTGATATCGGTTGGGGTCGCCAAAGATGACGCGCCCATGACAAGGTGACGACAGGATTCAGAAATTCACAGGCGTCGCGGCAGTCTCGGGCATGTCGCGCAACCGTCATGAAACTGTCGTCCACGCGGATTATCGGGTCGAGGGCGGTGGTTTTCGTGCGGCTAAGGTCGAGAAGCTGCCAGTTGCGGTTCCGGCAAGGACGGTCTCCATGTTGCAAATCCGGTCGGTCTATAAGCGCTTCGGTACCAAGAACGCCGTTGAGAATGTCAGCGTCGACATCGCCTCAGGCGGCTTTGTGGGCGTGATCGGCCGCTCGGGCGCTGGTAAATCGACGCTGCTGCGCATGATCAACCGGCTGACGGACCCGACCGAGGGCAGCATTTCCTTCGATGGTGTGGACGTCACCACCCTGCAGGGCGCTGCACTGCGCGACTGGCGCCAGTCCTGCGCCATGATTTTCCAGCAGTTCAATTTGGTTGGCCGCTTGGATGTGCTGACCAATGTGCTGATGGGTCGCCTCAACCACATCGGCACCGCGCGCGCTGTGCTGCGCCTGTGGAGCGAGAACGACAAGGCCATTGCCATGTCCGCCCTCGAGCAATTCGATATCGCCAATCTTGCAGCGCAGCGGGCTGAGAGCCTGTCCGGCGGTCAGCAGCAGCGCGTCGCCATTGCGCGCGCACTCGTTCAAGAGCCGAAGCTGATCCTCGCCGACGAGCCGATCGCCTCGCTCGATCCGCGCAACACCCGCATCGTCATGGACGCGCTTCAGCGGATCAACCGCCACTACGGCATCACGGTGATCTGCAATCTGCACTCCCTCGATCTCGCCAGGACCTATTGCGACCGCCTCATCGGGATGGCGCAGGGCCGGGTCGTGTTCGACGGCGCGCCGGAAGCGCTTACCGACGATGTCGCACGGGAACTTTATGGCATCGAGGCCGGCGAGGTTCTGGACGGGCATACCCCCGTTCCGATGCCCGTCGGCGCGACAGTCGCTGCCGCCTAATCAGACAAAGACCCGCTGCTCGAACGGCGGGCTCAGTGCCACCCGACAAAATTTCCCTCTCTTCCCGGAGATCTTCATGTTCAACCGCCGCAGCCTGATCGCCGCAACCCTTGCCGTTGCCGCCATCTCCGCGCCCGTTGCCGCTCAGCAGCCTTGGCAGAGCCGCTTTCCCGAACTCGTCTTCGCCGTCGTCCCGGCGGAAAATGCCTCGGGTGTGACCGAGCGCATGCAGCCCTTTATGGCCTATCTGTCGCGCGAACTCGGCGTGAAGGTGACCCTGCGCATCGCCAATGACTATGCCGCTGTGATCGAAGGCCAGCGCGCCGGCAACATTCATATCGGTTCCTACGGCCCCTCGTCCTATGTGCGCGCCCACAGCGTCACCAACGGCGGCGTCATCCCCTTCGTGACCGAACTGCTGCAGGACGGCTCGACCGGTTATTTCTCGGTGCTCTACACCCGCGCCAACAACCCCGCGAACTCCGTTCAGGACCTGCGCGGCAAGAACCTCTGCCTCGTCGACCCCAACTCGACCTCGGGCAACAATGTGCCGCGCTATGCGCTGAACAAGCTTGGCCTCGGCGCGCCGGAGCAGTTCTTCGGCCGCGTCGTTTATGCCGGCTCCCACGAGAACGCCATCACGGCCGTTCAGCAGGGCACTTGCGACGCCGCCTTCAACTGGTGGTACTCGGAGACCGATTCGAACTTCACCCGCATGGTCAACAAGGGCATGGTGAAGGCCGAGGACTTCAAGATCGTGTTCCGCTCAGACAAGATCGCGGGCTCGCCAACAGCTTTCTTGGCGTCGCTTCCGCAGGACGCTCGCGATGCCATCACCAAGGCGTTCATGGAAAGCCCGGTGAAGGACAAGGCCGCTTTCGATCGTCTCTCCGACGGCAAGAACCGCGGCTGGTCCCCGGTCACCCATGCTGACTACGAGACCATTGTTCAGTTGCAGACCTTCATCGACCAACTGCGCCGCCAGCGCTCCTGATCTCTGCATCCAGACGAGGCGTCCCGCCGCTTTGGCGGGGCGCTTTCGTGCTGTGGAGGGCTCGCTGTGATTCATCGTCGGGATTTGCTTGCGACTGGAATGACCGCACTTGCGGCATCTGCGGCTTTTGCTCAAGCGTCATGGCGCCAGGCTTTTCCCGAGATCACCTTCGCGGTGGTTCCGGCTGAGAACGCGACTGGCGTCTTGGCCCGTTACGAGCCCTTCGTCGCCCACCTCGCGACCGAACTTGGCGTCAAGGTGACCATGCGGATCGCCAATGACTATGCCGCTGTTATTGAGGGCATGCGGTCTGGCCA
>JBAWYY010000412.1:0-3101 GCA_037143285.1 Alphaproteobacteria bacterium
CAGGGACAGCGCCATCGCCCTTCACCCCTTCGACGGTCCGACCCACGGCATTGGCGAGCGTGTAGATGTGGGCCACGCAGCGGTTGAAGGCGAGGCGCTCGATATCGTTCTCAACCGCAGCGAGGGCCTTATGGGCGGCGCGGCGCAAAAGCGTTGCCTCCTCGCCATAATGGCTCACCGCTTGGGTGGAACTGCGGGCGACGATGTCGGCGGTCAGGCGATAGACGCGCTGCACGAAGCGGCTTGCGCCTTCGACGCCCGCTTCCGTCCAGATGACGTCACGCTCAGGGGGAGAATCGGACAGCATGAACCAGCGGGCAGTATCGGCGCCGTAGGTGTCGATGATGTCGTCGGGATCGACCACATTGCGCTTCGATTTCGACATCTTCTCAATGGAGCCGATTTCGACGGGCTGATTTGAGCCCTTGAGCGTTGCGATCCTTGCCTCACCCTCACCGGTGATTGTCACTTCGGCGGGGGTCACATAGGTCCCATCGGCGCTACGATAGGTTTCGTGGACCACCATCCCTTGGGTGAACAGACCGCGGAACGGTTCTTCCACGCCGCCATGGCCGGTGAGCTTCATCGCGCGGGCGAAGAAGCGGGAATAGAGGAGATGCAGGATCGCGTGCTCAATGCCGCCGATATATTGGTCCACCGGCAGCCATTGATCGACCACCTTAGGGTCGGTCGGCGTGTCCGTGCGCCAAGGGTCGGTGAAGCGGGCGAAGTACCAGGACGAATCCACGAAAGTGTCCATGGTGTCGGTTTCGCGCCGCGCAGGCTTGCCGCAGGACGGGCAATCCACATGCTTCCAGCTCGGGTGCCGATCCAAGGGATTGCCGGGCTTTGAGAAGTCGGCGTCATCCGGCAGCAGCACCGGCAAATCGGCAGGCGGCACCGGTACGGATCCGCAGGCCTCGCAGTGGATGACCGGAATGGGGCAGCCCCAATAACGCTGGCGCGAGATCAACCAGTCGCGCAGGCGGAAGTTCACCTTGCGGAGAGCAGCGGCTTTGCCGTGGAGGGTTGTCTGTTCCAGGCGGGTCGCAATGGCATCGAAGGCTTCATCGGGGCTGAGGCCATCGAGGAATAGCGAGTTCACCATCACGCCGTCGTCGATGAAGGGCGTGTCACCCACCATATAGTCGGCGCCCGCATCGCGCGGCCGCACGACGGTTTTGATCGGCAGGCCGTACTTGGTGGCGAAATCGAAGTCGCGCTGATCATGGGCAGGGCAACCGAAAATGGCGCCGGTGCCGTAGTCCATCAGGATGAAGTTCGCCACATAGATAGGCACGGTCCAGGTGGGGTCGAGCGGGTGCACCGCGCTCAAGCCCGTGTCGTAGCCGAGTTTCTCTGCCGTTTCGACGGCGGTCACTGAGGTGCCCATGCGCCGGCATTCGTCGCAGAAGGCGGCAAGCTTCGCGTCCTTTTCGGCCGCTGCCCTTGCGAGCGGATGGTCGGGCGCAATCGCCATGAAGGAGGCACCGAACAGGGTGTCCGGGCGGGTCGTGTAGATCTCGAGTTCATCGACGCCGAGTGCATTCGGCGCCATGGCCCAACGCAGCATCAAGCCTTCCGAGCGGCCGATCCAGTTCTTCTGCATCAGCCGGACCTTGTCCGGCCAGCGGTCGAGATGATCGAGCGAGGTCAGCAGGTCTTCGCTAAAGGAGGTGATCTTGAGGAACCATTGGGTCAGCTCGCGCTGTTCCACCAAGGCGCCGGAGCGCCAGCCGCGGCCATCGATCACCTGCTCATTGGCAAGCACTGTCTGGTCCACCGGGTCCCAATTGACCTTGGCGGAGCGCCGTTCAACGAGGCCCGCCTTCATGAAGTCGACGAAGAGGCGCTGTTGGTGGCGGTAATAGCTGGGGTCGCAGGTTGCGAGTTCGCGCGACCAATCGAGGGATAGGCCCATGCTTTTCAGCTGGCCCTTCATGGTCTCGATATTCTTATAGGTCCATTCCTTCGGGTGAACCTTAGAGGCCATAGCGGCATTTTCCGCAGGCAAGCCGAAGGCATCCCAGCCCATGGGATGCAGCACATTAAAGCCCTTGGCCCGCTTATAACGCGCGACCACGTCACCCATGGTGTAGTTGCGCACGTGACCCATATGGATGCGCCCGGAGGGGTAGGGGAACATCTCAAGCACGTAATAGCGCTCGCGCGGGTCGTCGTTGCGGGTCTCGAAAATCCGCTTCTCGTCCCAAATGCCGCGCCATTTCGGCTCGGCGGTGCGGGCATTGTATCGTTCGGTGGACATGGGTCGATGAATGTGGGGCTCGATGGGACAGCAATGACGGCGAGATAAGGCGCGCGGACAACACACGAAAGGCCCCTGTGGGTCAACAGGGCGTGTCAACGACGGGTGTCAGATCGGTCTCCGGAATCGCAGGATGAAGCACCGAAGGTGCCCTGTTCTCTGTCGTTCTATGGCGATGGCGATGGCGATGGCGATGGCTGTGGGTGAGGGGCGGGTGTGAGAGCGGGCCCGTTACGACTTTCTATTAAGGCCGCTTAGATTCATTCAGGTTGCAAAATTCAATGTCTACATCTTTTAAATCGTAACAACAAAGCAATTAGCTATTAATTTGCCGGCTTATTAACTCCATTTTGGGTTCTGATTTATAATTGGTCCTAAGGATTTGTCACAGGATCTAGGATTTGTGTTCTTTATGACCCGTTAACCACAATGACCTTACGTTACCGACGTCATTTTGGGGGATTGAATGTCGGTTAGATCGTCGATCGCGACAAAGCTTTATATTTCTATTGCAATCCCCCTGCTCCTTGCTTGTGTGATCTGTTTCGGCGCGGGATTTGGTGTCTTGCGCATCGGTGATGGTGCGAAGACCATTGCGGCTCATGCGGGCGTTAGCGAGGTCAGCGGCCGTTTTCTGGGCGTGGTCGAGCGTATTGAACGCATGGCCAATGCGTCTGGAGACATCCACGGCGGCAAAGCGGCGTTGGATGCGGAAGTGGCGGTTCTTCGCACGACCGGGGAACAGCTCACCGCCTATCTCGAGAAAATCGATCCGCAGACAGCGGGCGCGATCACTGCGAAACTCAGCAAAATCGATAGCGTCATTGCGGACGCG
>JBAWYY010000413.1:0-3092 GCA_037143285.1 Alphaproteobacteria bacterium
TCATAGATGTCGACGAGTAGGTCGCGGATCGCGGTCACGGAAAGCTCCATAGATTATATCTATTTATCCAGATATTTCATCGTATTATATAATGGATGGCCGCGCGCGGCACAAGCAAGCCTTCGCCATTCACAGGGTCGCCGGCCAATAATTCAGTCGATTCACGCCGCCATCGCGCGGGCAAGCGGATCGAAGGCAACGATTTCCGCCTGCTTATCGCGGCGCGCTACCAAGGCATGCCCCGGCGGCACCTCGTGCCAACGCTCGCGCACCCGGTCGATCGGTTCCGACACGACAGTGATATCGCCATCGGCCTCGCTGAAATAGACGGTTGGTGCCGCTGAATCGGAAGACCAGCGGAAGGCATAGAGATCAGTGCCATCGGTCATGGCGGCGGAAAAACGTAAGGGCGCCTTGATGCTGTCGGCGAGCATCAGCGCGTGCACTCGGGCCAAGGCATCGGCCATGGCCTCCACGGGGGAGGCCGCGGGTACGGCTGCCTGCGCCACCAGAAACAAGGCTTCCGAATCCGTCGTGCCCTGCCGCGCGGTGTAGTGGTGATCGGGGATCATGGCTTCCACCCGCCGGCGCAGCTGCGCCCAACCGCCGATCTGGCCGTTATGCATGAACATCCAGGGCCCGAAGGCGAAGGGATGGCAGTTGGACCGGCTCGTGCCCGTGCCGGTGGAGGCGCGGACATGGGCAAAGAACAGGCTCGCGCGCACGTGGTGGGAGATGTGGCGGAGATTTTCGTCCGACCAAGCCGGCAAGGTCTCGCGATAGAGGCCGGGCTCGTGGCGGTCGCCATACCAGCCGACGCCGAAACCATCGCCATTGGTCTCGGTCTTCGCCTCTTCCGCATGGAGCGCCTGATGGATCAGGCTGTGGCAAGGCTTGGTGACGATATCTTCGAGAAACACCGGACGCCCCCGGTAAGCGACCCAACGGCACATCAGATGCGTCTCCTCATGCCCCGCGCCAAAGCAGGCGATTCACCGGGTATTTGTCTACAGCATGCGCCCGGTCCATCAACGGGACCTTAATTCCTTTTCGCTAGCGTCCGCGCCCATGACGCTCGATCAGACTATTTCCGAACTCGACGATATCTTGATGCTCAGCGCGGTCCCCATGGGGCGCTGGGGCAAGATCTATCGCAAGCCCGAGAACCCCGGCGGCTTCGCGAAATTGGAAGCGGTCGTCAATATGGAGCAGGATCGTTCCCGCTTCACGGTGCATTATCCGAGCGGCAGCCTGGAAGAATTGTCCGCCACGCAGTTCTGCGCCCTCATCGTGGCGTTGAAGGCCACCCGACAGTTCCGCTTCGACCGCTATGCCCGCCCGCCGCGCAAGCGCGTGGTCGGCGAGGAACTTCTCAGAAGTGCTGGTATCGTCCCGCGCCAAGCGCCATTTCCCGGCCGCTAGCATCGACGACCTTAAGGCCTGCGCCTTCGCTGACGCGACCTACGGGCGTCACGGCGAGACCCTGCGCCTTGCCCGCCGCGATGAGGGCGTCGACGGACGCGGCCGGAACGGTTGCGAGGATCTCATAGTCATCGCCGCCGGTGAGGATGGTGCTGATGAGGGCGGGATCGGCACCGAGCGCTGCCTGCGCCGCCGGCGACAAGGGCACGCGGGCGACCTCCACGTCCCCGGCTAGGTTTGACGCCATCAGAAGTTTTGCGAGATCGCCGGCAAAGCCGTCGGAGACATCCATGGCCGCATGGGCGTGAGCGGCAATCGCATCCGCCAAGGCAACGCGCGGCTCAGGCCGCAAATAGCGCTCGATCAGGCTTGCGCGATGGCTAAGCGAGAGCGCCTTGGCAAAGCCCGGCGTCTTCGCCCGATCGGTGAGGCCCGCGCGCAGCTTAAGCCCAAGCGCCGCATCGCCAATGGTGCCCGTCACGACAATGACATCGCCGGGCATTGCGCTGGCACGGCGCACGGTTTTGCCGCGGGGTGCTTCGCCAAAGGCCGTGATCGAGAGGGTGATCACGTTCGTCTTCACGGTGTCGCCGCCATAAAGCGGGCAGCCGAAGTCGCGGACGTCCGCACCAAGACCCTCGGCGAAACGGGTGAGCCAGGCGGGGTGGTCCCCGGCCGGCAGCCCGAGGCCAAGCAAGAAGCCGAGGGGCCGCGCGCCCTTGGCCGCGAGATCGGAGAGGTTCACCCGCAGCGCCTTGCGGGCAATGGCATCTGGGGGATCATCGGGGAAGAAATGGACGCCGGCGATCAAGAGGTCCTTGGTCACCACGAGATCGCCGGCAACGGATGGCAGCACGGCGGCATCGTCGGTAAGGCCCGCAGCACCCGGCGCTGTCGCCAAGGGCGCAAAAAAACGTGCGATCAGGTCGTCTTCGGAAAGCGTCGTCATCGCGTCATGTCATGCACGCAAGCGCGCGCCGCGTGAAGATGGCTTTCTGCGGGAGAGGCTCTTGCCAGATTGAAAGGTCCCGACCGAAATGCCCCTTGGCGAGGGGCCGATGCGCCCAATCTAAGGGACAAGCGCCTATGTCCGTGCCTGTTTATCGCTCGCCTCAAGGAGGCCCCGTGATCCGCCTTGCCATCCTCCTCCTCGCGCTGATGCTGCCGGCTCCCACGACGGCAGCACCTCTGGTGCCGGTGACGACCGAGAGCGCCGGGGGTCGCGCCCTCATCGAGCGGCTGCGCCAAGGCGGGCTCGTGCTCTATTTCCGCCATGCCGATACGCTCGGCATGCCCTGCGACCGCTCGTTCCGGGTGGGTGATCGCGAGGGGCAGCGCAATATTTCCGCGGCGGGGCGCGACCAATCCCGCGCCATTGGCCGCGCGATTGCGGCGCTTGGCATTCCCATCGAGCGGCCGGTGCTGGCAGGCCCCGTCTATCGTGCCCGCGACACGGCGGAAGAGGCCTTTACGGCTGATAATGTGCGCGTGGTCGAGGGCCTCACCGCCGATGATTTCGCAGGCGAGAGGCTCGGCTTCGTGCTTGCCGAGCATCGCCGGCTGTTCATGACGCCGGTTGCGGGACGCGCGAACCGCGTGCTTGTTGGTCATCGCACGCCGGCGATCATGATCTTCGGCGAACCCGCCAGCGGCCGCGCCTTTCCGGAGGG
>JBAWYY010000414.1:0-3083 GCA_037143285.1 Alphaproteobacteria bacterium
TTGGACCCAGTGCAGCCTGGATGGGACTAACGATTGTTATGATCGCGGCATCAATGGTGCTGCTCGTCACGGTGCCCAATGTCGAGGCCCGCCCCGTGCAATCCGGACAACCTGTCCTAGACCGTGGTTGGCAGAAAAAGCCTGCCTTCATCGGGCTTGCTGCGGCCTATGGTGCAGCGGGGGCAGGCTATGTGCCGCATACCATCATCTTCGTCGACCATGTGGCGCGCGATCTTGGCCATGGGCTTGCCGTCGGCGGACTGATCTGGACGATCACCGGGCTCACCGCCGTTGCTGCCCCTCTCGTCGCGGGGATTGTCGCAGACCGGTTCGGATTTGCCTGGGCCTTGCGGGTGATCTTGGGGCTGATGACGATTGGGGCATGCATTCCCGCCTTTACCAGCATGCTCTTGCCGCTGCTCCTATCATCCATGCTCTGCGGCGGCTTGATGATTGGGCTTGGCTCGCTTGCTGCAGGCCGCACCCGCGAGATTGTGGGTGCCGAGGCCCACGCGCCTGCCTGGGCGGCGCAGACGGTGCTCTTTGCTGTCGCTCAAGCGCTTGCGGCCTATGCGACCACTGCAGCGCTAGCGGCGACCGGCAACCACGCGCTGGTCTTTGCCGTTGCCGGGATGATTATGGCGGCAGGCCTCGCCGTCGATCTCGCGCTATCGCGGCAAAACTAGCGCATCCATGTCGGATTACCGAACGTACCGGGTGGCTGTACCGGCTGTTGCCCCAGGGCCTGTTGAGGCTTGGGCTGCGCCTGCTGGCGGGCTGCGGCGTTGGCTGCCGCTCGGCCATTGGTGAGCCATTTGACGAGCACGAGCACCCCAACGCCACCCACGATCAATGCGATGGTGAGGATAGGCCGCACCACGAACCAAGCGATGGCGGTCACCGTTGTGCCAAGCAAGATGGTCAACACCAATGCGAGGATCGCAACGCCGGCGGCCAATATATCGCCGATAAAGGGGATGTAGGACGCAAGCGTGGTAAAGGGTGAGGCAATCAGCATGAAGCCGATGAACATGGCAGCGAGCGTCACCGCGCGCAGGATCCACGTGAGCACGCGGTTGTCGGCTTGCCCTTGAGCAAACATTGCCTCCGTCGACAAAGTGCCGGTTTGCGCGAGCAAGACCGTGCGCCCATTTCGAGCGGTATAGGCGGTGAGTTCGGAGCCCATTTGCCGTGCCGCGATGCTGGCTGGACCCACGGGCACAATCCGGAAACTGATTTTCAAATCGCCAATTTGCGGGTTATCGGGGTCATTTCCAATCACGATCATCTTGTCGACGAGACGTGCCGGGCGCCGTAAGCCCTGCCCGATGGCGGTAACGGTGGCGCTGTTCGGTTCAAATGACACCTCTGACCGCGGTTGAAATGAGTTCAAGGCGTCCTGGCTGAGGCGATAGGCACCAATCATCGCGTCGGTGGCGAGGTAACTCTGGTCGGAAAGCGGCATCGAAGGGTTTCGGTGATTGGCCGCATCGCGGAAGCCGGACGACGACACCGCTGTCGACGACCAAACTCGGCTGTAGGAATAAACCGTGCGGTTGTTCTCAGTCTTTTGCTCTTCGCGCCACTGATACATTTCAACATGACGCGTCATCCTGACGGCGGGTGCTGAGACCGCGAGCCGGTCATCGCGCACGCCAGAGGCTGAGCTCATTGCACCGGAGATGTGGACGAGTTTTCCCTGATTTGCGGGATCAAGTTGATCCGCGCGAGCTTCAATCGTGGCATGGAGCCCTTCATCAAGCGCCCGTGCCTCTTGGACCGCGCGGTTCTCGTTCCAGAAGATGCCTGCAACCGACCCGCCGAGAAGAAGCAGACCAATCAAAACAGCGACGAGAGACTGCATCAGCCGCTGAAAAAACGACACCGGTTCGCCATCGACGGTATCGCTCACGGTAGAGGCGTCATTGACCGTATCTGTTGGGCCCGGTCCCCAAGAGCTGTCGGGCGTGCCACCGGAAGATTCATTGTCGCCCATCAGAGCCTCCCAATCGCGTGCCCAAGCTCCAAAAGCTCGCATGCGGCAAGATAGACTGACTGAGAATCGTCTCGGCTCCAATCCGCATGAGACGTTAGAGCAAAAAGAAAAGGGCGGCCCGAAGACCGCCCTTGAACCCATAATTGATCCGACAATCAAACGTCGGAAGAGGCTTATGCCGCCTGCTCTTCAGCGGGACGCGCCTGGACCGGACCGGAGTCCTTGCCTTTGGCATCGACGTCGCGGTCGACAAACTCGATCACGGCCACGGGGGCCGAGTCGCCATAGCGGAAGCCTGCCTTCAGCACGCGGGTGTAGCCACCGTTGCGCGCCTTGTAGCGAGGACCCAGAACATCAAACAGCTTCTTGACCATGGCCTGGTCGCGCAACTGGCTGATGGCCTGACGGCGCGCATGCAGATCGCCGCGCTTGCCGAGCGTCACCAGCTTCTCGACCACGGGACGCAAGTCCTTGGCCTTCGGCAGCGTGGTGACGATCTGCTCGTGCTTGATCAGAGCGGCGCACATATTCGCAAACATCGCCTTGCGATGTTCGGCCGTGCGGTTGAACTTGCGGTGGGCTTTGCCGTGACGCATCGCCGTCTCCTTTTGTAGAGCACAACTGTCCCCGAGAGGACGCGAGGGCTCGAAATCAATAGTGGTCCTCGAAGCGCTTTGCGAGCTCTTCGATATTGTCCGGCGGCCAGCCCGGAACTTCCATCCCGAGATGGAGGCCCATTTGAGCAAGCACTTCCTTGATTTCGTTCAGCGACTTGCGGCCAAAGTTCGGAGTGCGCAGCATTTCTGCTTCCGACTTCTGGATGAGGTCGCCGATATAGACGATGTTGTCGTTCTTCAGGCAGTTGGCCGAACGAACTGACAATTCCAACTCGTCCACCTTCTTCAGCAGCGCCGGGTTGAAGGCGAGATCCGGGATCGATTCCTGGACAACTTCCTTGCGCGGCTCTTCGAAGTTGACGAAGATTTCGAGCTGGTCCTGCACGATGCGCGCGGCATAAGCCAACGCATCTTCAGGCGACACCGACCCGTCGGTCTCAACCGTCATGGTGAGCTTGTCGTAATCCAGG
>JBAWYY010000415.1:0-3063 GCA_037143285.1 Alphaproteobacteria bacterium
TTCACCAGGATGGCCGTGGTGGAGCCGCCATATTGGGCGCCGTAATAGATGCCGGCGAGCATGATGAGGGCGCCGACGGGGTCAAGTCCGAAGGTGATCGGCAGGAGCATCGCGATGGTGGCGATGGGGCCGACGCCGGGCAGCACGCCGATCAGCGTACCGATCATGCAGCCGAGGAAGCACAGGACGATGTTCTTCAGGGTCAACGCAACGCCGAACCCGAGAGCGAGATTTGCAATGATATCCATGGTGCGTGATCCCTTACCAGCCCATCCAGGGGGCGATCGGGATCGGTAATCGGAGCGCCACCTTAAACAGCAGAATACAGAAGGCGGTCATCGCCGCCGCAAAGATGATGGTTTGAGGCCAGTTACGCTCCTCAACCGCAAGGCTCGCGACCACAAGGGTCAGTGGACCTGCGATCAAAAGTCCCAAGGGTGGGATCAGCGTGACGCCGCCGAAGCTCGCGCCGCGAATGGTGACCGCAAAGAGGATGACGGATCCGAGCACGAAGACCGGCCCACGGATCGCCCAAGCCTCAAGCTTCGGTCCAACCGCCGTGAGCGATTGGACGGCGACAATGGCCCCTACAATCATGAGGAGATAGGACAGACCCCGCGGGAACGACCCCGGACCGAGATTGGCGCCGCGACCAAGCGACAGCCGATAGGACGCCCACAAGCAAAACAAACCAAACGCGATGAGGAATAACCCTGCCATCATGTCCTGCGGGCTTTTGACAAAGCCCCGGCGCTCCATGGCATCCCCACTATTGTCGACCGACATGTACCCTCCGCCTGAGACGCGATCTTGGCGCCGCGCCTCTGTTTTTCAAATTGGGAGCGGATACCATCACGCACATGGTGCGAAGGCAAGCCAGATTGCGGCGATTTAGTACGGGGAATTCATGTTAAATCGTGGAGATCACGCGGCTTTGAGACGTCCACGGTAATGGTCGAGCACAAAAAGTCGGATGGCCGACGACAGATTACCGAAGTTCCGGCCCGAATCGATCCGGGAGATCAGGTCTGAAATCGTCTCGCGGCGTTCGTTCGCGATCTCCTTCAAGGCCAACCAGAAATCGTCCTCAAGACTGACCGATGTTTTGTGTCCCGCGATAACGATCGAACGTTTCACGACTTGGCTTCTCATCGACTTACGTCTCCTCTCTTCGGGCGCCATCGAGACGGCGATCATCGAGTGATCGACGCGCGTCATCGAGTTCGCGCTCAGCTAAGGGTCGGCCGAAATGGAGGCGTGCGGCAGCGGCGGCTTTTTCAGCTTCGGTACGGGCCCGTCGCTTGCGGGCCTGCCGCAAATTCACAACCTCAGACATTGTCTACCCCCTCGCTTTAGCAGATAAAATGGGAGCAACACAACCTGGGGATGTTACCAAATTTAACCCCACCATTACATCAAAATACCACATTCTCGACCTGTCGAACTCTCACGAGTGAGAATTTTTTTCCAACCCGTGGCCGACACCCACGGTAAGCGGCGACAGTATTGCCGTTTTGAGCGGATGTCTGCAACGAAACGTCTAAAAACGATGGTTTTTACAGAAATGTTACTATTTCAGGGTGCGTAATTACCTCCCCAAAAAAACGGTCGATTCTGTGAAATATGAACGCCATAGCCTTCGCGAGCCCTCGCAATAAGGCCGATGTTGAAACGTGACCGAAGACGTTACTTTTTGCGGAATTTGTCGAGGCTGACCACTTCAGCGCCGCCCGGGTTGCGTGCCGAATCATCCGCAGGCTCTGCCGCAGCGTCAGCCGGAGTTGCTGCCGTCTCTTCAGGTTCTGACGCCGCGCCACGGGGCGCGAGCTTGGACGGCGGGGTGGCGGCTGCCGGAGCCGGCACCATGGGCGTCACGGTGTCGGATGTCGGCGAGGGCACGGCTGCCGCCTCAGTCGCCACTTCGAATTGCAGCGCAAACTGAACCGAGGGGTCAAGGAATTCGATGACGGAATCGAAGGGGATGAGGATCCGCTCGGGGATGCCACCGAAGGACAGCCCGACTTCAAAAGCGTGCTCGGTGACCATCAGTTCCCAGAACTGATGCTGAAGCACCACGGTCATCTTTTCCGGATGGCGTTCGCGCATGCGATTGGACAACCGGACGCCCTTGGCGCGGGTGTCGAAGGTCACAAAGAAATGGTGATCGCCCAGCAGGCCATCCTTGGCCACCGATTTGAGCACGTGGCGGACCACGCCACGCAATGCGTCCTGGCATAAAAGGTCGTAACGGATCAAATCGGTCGGCATGGAGACCTGAACAGCTGCTGCGCCCGCGCCGCCACATGACCTCTTTCACCCCTCGCGGGACGAGGGTGAAGTGGAGGCTTCTGTTGCCAGGTGCCTCCGAACCCCGCCTAGAGGTGCTAAGACCCTAGGGCTTTTTTCGGTATTTCAAACCGCGTCACGCGGCCTGAGCAACCGGAGCATAGTTGTCATTGGCAACTATTGTTTCGGCCCGATAACGGCGGAACCATGCCGAGCAAAAGCCCACCCTTTACGCCCTCGTCGATCCTGTTTCGCCCCCATCAAAGGCTCCTCACGCGAGGAGGCTGTGGTGGAGGCGCCGGGTACTGCCCCCGGGTCCGATAGGTTTATTGCGATGGCCGTTTATCACCATAGTCGGGTTGCCCCGACGCATTGGAATATAGTCGACCCGGGGCTTGGACGGAAGGGCACATCATGACCCCCCGAAGATAAGCCGGTTAGCGGCGTGTTCCGGGCGCGGGGCCAACCTCAAGAGGCGGGGGCAGCGGCGGCAGGATCGAGAGCGGCGGAGCGGGCTGATTGGCATCAAGGGCCCGGCGCACCGTGGTCGCGAAATCGGGACTGGGCGGTGCGGCGGCGCGAGGCGACCGCGGCTGCGGGACGCTCGCCGGCGGCGATTGCGGCAGGCGCGGCACGCTCGGTGGGGTGAGGAGCGCCGGATCGATCACGATTGCGTCGGTGGCAATGGCCGGCGTAACCGTGACGGGCTCCGGTGGTGGCGCAATGGGCAGCCGCGAAAACGCGCGCTGACGCTGGCGCTCGAAGCGGTCAACCTCG
>JBAWYY010000416.1:0-3061 GCA_037143285.1 Alphaproteobacteria bacterium
TCGAGCGGCAATTCGCGCTCGAGCGAGCCGAGCTTCACCTGATAGCGCTGCATCTCGGCGGTCGCCTCGATGATCACGCGGGGATCGGCGGAGAAGCGCGAGGCGGGCGAGGCAAGCGCCCGCTGGATGGTCGCCGCATCGATCAGGCCCTTGCCCATGGCCGCCTCGATGGCGGGTGCGGCCTTGGCCGGCTCACGCTGGATCAAGGTCACCGCGCGGACAATCGCTCGCACGAGGCCGGCCGAGGGCTCTGGGTTGCGGTCAAGGAAGCCGCGCATGATGGCGGCGACCGTGCCCGGCTGGTTCGGGAACATCTCGCCGCCGAGCGCCAGAAGCTTAATCGAGGGGTCGCGCTGGGTGACGATGGTGACCGCCGGTTCGCGCAGCGTGCCGCCCTCAACCGCGCCCACAAGCACGGCCTGCTGGGTGGCATCGATACCCATGGGCACGATGGTGACATCGGCGGGGGCGGCCTTCACCACCTCCCAGAGCCAATATTGCAGGGTGGTGTTGGGGACCGAGCCTGCGGGCTGGGTCGCAAGCCGCGCGGGCGCGCCGGTCGCTGCCCGATAGCGCTTGAAGGCCTCGGCCTTGCTGATGCCGGGCTCAAAGAATCGCGCGAGCTTCGGTCCCGCCAGAAACACATTCTCTTCGATGGCGGTGGAGGCCACCACCTTCACGTCAATGCCGCGCGAGCGGGCAACGCCCAAGGGCGCGACGCCGGCCACATAGAGATCGAGCGTGTTCGAAGCGAGCGCTTGAATCATATGCGGGCCCGATTCGAAGGTCGTGACGCTTGCCGCCAATCCCGCCTCGCGCAGCCAGCCCAAACGGTCGGCGACGAAAATGGGCGAGGCTGCGAGAATCGGGATCACGCCGACGCGGAGCGGGATGAGCGCGCCCTGCGCGTGAACGGCGGGCGCGGCAAGGCTTGCCATGCCGGCTGCCAAAACGGCGCGGCGGGTCGGCTTCATAAGGGTTGAGGAGGTCACGGCAATAAGCCCCATTGATAGATAAATATTCTATATCGGCGAGATAAGATCCGCTCAAGCGGATATTTTTATCTCGAAATCATCGAATTTTGTGAGTTTATCCTATGAATCGATGGTTTGGCAGAAGCGCCAAACCGTTTCCGTCACAAGGCCTTGAGGCCCTTCTCAATCGCTGCCCGCCGGCCCTCCAGGAACGGCGGTAAGGCGAGGCTCTCGCCCAGGCTTGCCATGGGTTCATCGACAGCGAAACCGGGCTCGTCGGTTGCAAGCTCAAACAGGATGCCGTTGGGCTCGCGGAAATAGAGGCTGCGGAAATAGAACCGGTCGACCGGACCGCTATTGGGATAGCGGGTTGCGGCCAAATGGGCGGCCCAGGCGTCGTAGTCGGCAAAAGTCGGCACACGGAGCGCCAGGTGATGGACCGCGCCCGCCCCCTCGCGCGCTTGCGGCTTATCGGGTTCCACCGCCACATGAAGCTCGGCGGACGGTCCACCCTCGCCGATGGAATAGACATGGATATCGCCGCTGGCGATCGCGCCATCCTGGTAACGGCCGGTCGGCTGAATGCCCAGGAGGCGCTGCAGCACCATGTCGGTGGGGGTGAGATCAGGCACGCTCAAAATGAGAGGCCCGAGGCCGCGGATCTGATGGGCTGAGGCGACGGGGCTCGCCTCCCAAGGCGTGCCCTCGCCGCGCCCCTCGTCGTCCACCAGCGAGAGCCTTTGACCCTCGGGATCCTCGAAGTCGAGGCTCGCCCGCCCGTTCCGCGTCACCACCCCGCCATGGGCAATGCCGGCGGCAGTAAGGCGCTCCGCCCAGAAGGCGACGGCGTCAGGCCCGGTGACGCGCAGGCCCGTGCGCACCACCGAGCGGGTGCCACGCCGTGCGGGCGGCACCGGCCATTCGAAAAAGGTGATGTCGGAGCCAGGTGTCGCCGCACCATCGGCATAGAAGAGGTGATAGGCCGAGGTATCGTCCTGGTTCACCGTCTTCTTGACGAGCCGCAGCCCCAGAACTTCCGTGTAGAAGCGGAAATTGCCCGGCGCATTGGCCGAAATCGCGGTGAGGTGATGCAGGCCGGTGAGGCGCATGGTGAGGCTCCGAAAGGCTCGATTTCGGCGCTTCTAACATAGGCTCCCAAGAAAGGCGCGCGACGCGACGCGCTATTCCGGCGTGATGTCGAGGGCGCGAACCGCCTGCACCCAGACCGGCCCCTCCGCATCGTAAAGCGCCTTTGACGCGCGCCGATCCATGGCAGCTTCGTCAATGGCATAGGTGTCGAGGAGCTTGACGATGGCTTCGCTCTTGCCCGCTTCCACCGCCAGCGCGCTGTAGCGATCAAGCACCGCCTCTGGCACACCCGCCGGCGTGAACAGGCCAACCCAGCTTTTCAGCCCGAACACCGGTTGCGTCAGCCCCTGCTCGATGAAGGTCGGCACATTGGGCAAGCGGCGCATGCGCGCGTCGGTCGGCACCGCAATGGCGCGTCCGGCACCGGTGTCGAGGACGCTTGCGGCTGCCAGATAAGAGCCGCAGGCCGCATGGAGCGCACCGCCGGCGAGATCGCGCCACATCGCCGCTTCGCCACGATAATGCACGGCGGCGATCTTGCGGGTCAGCTGCCGGTTGAGGGCGTCGGTCACCACATGGGGGAAGCTACCGGCGCCATAGGTGCCAAGGCTCACATCATTGGTCGCCGCATAGGCGAGAAAGTCCTTGATCGAGGTGATGCCGAGATTTGAGCGAACCACCAGGGGCAAATGGCCGGCTGGGATCACCGAAATGACCGAAAAATCCTTGTCCGGATCATATTGCAGGTTCTTCACCAGCACCCGATTGCCGAAAAAGGTGGTCGAGATGGTCATCAGCATGGTGAGCCCGTCGGGGGCAGCGTTTTTGACCGCCTGCGCCGCGATCCCGCCGCTCGCCCCTGGCCGGTTCTCAACGACCACAGTACGGTTCAGCGCGCGCCCGATGAAATCGCCGTAAGCGCGGGAGAAAATGTCGGTGAGCCCGCCTGCCGGCAAGCCGCAGATGAGGCGGATATTGCCCGGCGGCATCTCTTGCGC
>JBAWYY010000417.1:0-3043 GCA_037143285.1 Alphaproteobacteria bacterium
CCCAAGGGGGGGTTGCTCCTATCACCACGCGACGAAGCGCCCGCGGCTCATGTTGGGCCGGAACATGGGCAGAAGGTCATCGCCTGTCAAATGGCGCGATAGTTGATGCAGCCCTAGAGCGCAGTCATGCAACTTTCGCGACCTGATTGTGTGAATCGATGATTGCGTGTATAAATCAAAATATATACAACCTAGAGTATACGCCAGGGGCCCGCTTTGCCACGCACCACGCGCTCGGTCCACGCCGCTATCGATCAGCTGAAACTGCGCGGTCCGGCGGACGCGCGCGAAGTCGCGGCCTATATCGCAACTCTCTCCACCGAACTGGTCGCGCTCACCAAGGTGGTCGATTTGAAATTGCTCAATTATCTCTTGGACATGGTTCGCATAGAGGCCGAACAGCAACTGATAGAACTCAATCGTGATGAGAAATAGCGCATATTGCGGCTGAACATCAGTTTGCGTGACGTGATTGTCTGGGCTGATCGAGAACGGCCGTCACGCGATTAAAGCGATACGTCCGCCGCTGTCTCGCTCGATCCGACCGGCAAGTTCGAGTTCCAGAATGAGCACACGAACGGTGGCAGCACTCAAACCGGTGTGGCGGACGAGTTCATCGAGGCTGACAGGTGTCGGCCCGAGAAGCGTCAAGACCCGACTGCGCGCGCTGGCGTCTGGCGCCGCTCCTAACCATCCCTCATCGCCAGGCTCTTCAGCTGCGGGTGGTGGCGGCGGACGGCCGAGGATAGGCTGAAGCACCGCATCGATATCTCCAACATCGGTGACCAAAATGGCGCCTTGTTTGAGCAGACGGTTACTGCCCTCGCAGCGCGGGTCAAGCGGCGACCCCGGCACCGCAAAAACCTCGCGGTTTTCCTCAAGTGCGATCCTTGCGGTGATGAGCGAACCTGATCGCTCCGCGGCTTCAATCACCACAACTCCCAGCGAAAGCCCTGCAATGAGGCGATTTCTGCGTGGAAAGTCTTTGGCCCGTGGCTCATGGCCCATGGGCATTTCGCTGACCGCGATATTGGCCTCTATGAGACGCTCAAGCAGCGGCACATTCTCCGGCGGGTAGATCCGATCATGGCCGCCAGCAAGAACGGCGACGGTTCCAAATGCGAGCGATGCCTCGTGGGCTGCGGCATCGATGCCGCGCGCAAGCCCCGACACGACGCAATAACCGGCTTCACCGAGATCGCGGGCGAGGCGGGTCGCCATCTTCACGCCAGCGAGCGAGGCATTGCGCGCGCCGACCATAGCAACCATCGGCTTGCCGAGGACGTCTCGGGTCCCTCGTAAGGCTAGGAGAGGCGGCGAGCTCGACATGGCTCTCAAGCGATCGGGATAATCGGCCTCGCCGAGGGCTACGAACCGAACGCCATAGCGGCTTGCGGCCTCGATCTCGCGGCGCGCATCGGCTTCGCTCGCGATGCGGATCGACCGACTGCCGCCGCGTGCCGAAAGCCCCGGAAGGGCTTCTAACGCGGCGCCAGCGCCGCCATAAAAATTGACGAGTTCACGAAAGGTGCGCGGTCCGACATTTTCTGATCGGACGAGCCGTAGCCAGTCGAGACGTTGTGCGTCGGTAAGCCTGATCGCTCCGCTGGGTCGCGCGAACAGGTCACCCGTCATGCAGAGCCGGCCGGCTGGCCGCCCTTGGAGCCGATGCGGCTCTCCGTGCCCGACAGAAGACGTCGGATGTTTTCGTGATGTTTGGCCCAGAGCATCGCGGTCATCACCAGCAGCACAACGCCCATGGCGCCAAGCGATCCGGATGATGCCGGCAGCAAGGCTTTGACGCCGCTGAACCAGTCCCGAGCCCATCCTTGATCAGCGATGGAGAGGAGGAAAGTCGGGACGGCCAAACTCGCTGCAAGCGCCGCCAGCGAGGAATAGCGAAAGGCCAGCGCGAAGCCGAGCCATACCAGCGCGAACAACACGAAGGCCGGCCAGTAGAGCCCAAGCAGGACCCCAAGAAACGTCGCAACACCCTTGCCGCCCTTGAATCCAAGCCAGACTGGAAAGAGGTGGCCGAGAAAAGCACCCAGCCCTGCGATAACAGCGAGCTGCGGCCCGAAGGTGCTCGCTGTAATGACCGCCAGGGTACCTTTTAACGCATCAAGAAGCAGAGTTGCGGCTGCGAGCCCCTTGTTGCCGGTGCGCAGAACATTGGTTGCCCCGATATTTCCCGAACCAATCGCTCGGATATCGCCGAGGCCTGCAGAGCGCGTGAGAAGCAAACCAAAGGGGATCGAGCCCAAGAGATAGCCGAAGGCGAGCGCTGCGATGAGCGAGGGCAGGGGGAGACCCCAATTCAATATGTCCGTCATGGCATCTGCTTGTGGGCTGCTCTCTCGAGCCTCAGTGACACATCTTAGGCGTGCACGATGCGTCCGGCAACGAGCGTGCGCAGCACACGCCCGGTGAGGCGCGCTTCGTCGAAGGGAGAATTCTTGCACTTCGATTTCAAGGTGTCGCGGTTGAGGACCCAGGGATCGTCTGGGTCAAAGACCACGAGGTCGGCTGGGCTGCCGGCCTTCAAGGTTCCACCGGGCAGGCCTAAAAGCCTGGCTGGCGTTGTCGAAAGCGCGCGCAACAAGGTTGGAAGCGGCACGAGACCCGCGTGAAAAAGGCGCAAGCCTGCGACCAGCATGGTTTCAACGCCAACCGCACCCGGCAGGGCTTCGGCGAAGGGGAGACGTTTTGTCTCGACATCCTGCGGATCGTGGTCGGAAACGATGAGATCGATGAGACCAGAGCGGACGGCCTCAGCAAGGGCAATGCGATCGTCCTCCGTCCGCAAAGGCGGCGCCAACTTGCAGAAGGTGCGGTAGCTGCCGACGTCGTTCTCATTGAGGGTGAGGTGATTGATCGTCACACCCGCGGTCACCTTCAGACCCTTGGCTTTTGCCCGTTCCAACACCTCAAGGCTCGCCCGGCAGGTGACAGCGCTCGCGTGATAGCGCGCACCTGTGAGGTTCACGAGTGCCGCCGTGCTCCAGGGTGAAGCCGACGCCTCCCTTCTCGACACCTACCAAGC
>JBAWYY010000418.1:0-3040 GCA_037143285.1 Alphaproteobacteria bacterium
ACAGGTCCTGGGCAGAACCTTCGAAGCCCTGCGCCTTGGACATCTGCTCGCGCACCTGCATGAGGCCGATTTCTTCCGACGCCCCGACAGCGTGGGGATCATAGGCACTCTCAATCGTCGCAACGGCGTCCGCGAGATCAATGGGCACCCGCGCCTCAACCGCCATCCGGCGAATGATCGGCAAATAGGCGGCTCGCCCGATCGGATTTTGCTTTTCTGAGAACAAGCGGCCGGGCTCGCGCCGGCGGGGCGCTTCCGCGAAAGGCGCATCCGCCGGTGCCGGATCTGCAGTCGGGAGGCCGGTTACGGCCTCGGGTGGCAGCGGTGCCTCGTCGTCGGCCTCAGTCGGCCGGCGAGGGGGGAGAGGCGCGCGTGCGAGAGCCGGACGGCTCTCACTCACTGGCGCTGCGCGGGAGGTCGCTTGAAAGGCGTCTTCGATGAGGCTTGCGGGAGCTGTCGGGGCTTCACTTGCAGGCTGGGCAGTCGATGGCAAGTCGACCGGCGCGGGGCGCGAGGCGGGCGGTCGTTGGGGCAGGGGTACAGCGACTTGGGCGTATGCCTCTGCCGCCGCAAAGAGGGCGGCAAAACCGACTATCGCGAATTTTTGAACCATCAAACCCATAGGCCAAGTGTAGCCGATCGGCCTTAGGCCCGCCAAGGGCGACGAGAGCGCATGTCTTTAGGCTTTGTTAATACATTTATTTCTTGTAATTTAACGAAGTTGGCGAGAGCATGTGATTTCGACCCAAGAGCGTGTCATGAGCGATCACCACGATGGTAGGCCGGCAGGCCTCACCTGGAACTACGACCGAACTGAGCTTGTCGCTGACGGCATCGTCCATGTGGTCGGCTCGGTCGCAGCCCTGTTTGCGGCCTTCCTGCTCATCGACCTCGCGCTTCGCTCGGCGCCCCTCAGCATTGTCGCTGCGGTCACCATTTATGCTGTGACGCTGGTTGCTGGCCTCGCGATTTCCGCAGTTTACAATATTTGGCCCGTCAGCCGCACCAAATGGCTCCTGCGTCGGTTTGACCATGCGGCCATCTATGGGTTGATCGCCGGCACCTATACGCCGTTCCTGGTGCATCTCGGCACGAAGGCCGGTTACATCATGCTCGCGGTCGTCTGGGTGATTGCCCTGGCCGGCGCGGCGCTGAAACTTGCCAAGCCCGGCCGATTCGACCGCCTCTCCATCGCACTCTATCTGGGCTTAGGATGGAGCGGGCTCGTGGTGGCCCAGGATATGTACCACGTGCTTTCGACCACCGCCGCCTTGCTCCTGGCCGGTGGTGGCCTCGTTTCTTCGATTGGTGTCGTCTTCCACGTCTGGGAGAACTTACGCTTCCAGAACGCTATTTGGCACAGTTTCGTGCTTGTTGCGGCAGGCTGCCAATATGGCGCTGTGCTGGGCGGGGTCCTGCCGAGCTGACCAGACCAACTACTCCTGATCAACTTCGACATCAAAGGCTTGGTAGGGAATGCCGAGGACCCGCCGTATTCCTTTGTCGAGCGAGGGGTAGCGGCGAAGGTGATGGATCGCAGCTGCTCGCGCTGCGAAAGGCGCGCCACGCCAGGTCAGGGGCTTCACAAGATCGATGAGCGGGTAAGGCTCAACGCCTAGGCGTCGTTTATAAGCATAGTTGCCGATCGAGAAATCGATGGTGCGCACGCCATCATCGTGAAGCGCCGCCATCGTCCGATAAAGTAAGACCCGTCCTGGCGAAAACTTCATCCAATCGCCGCCGGCAACGGCAAGGCGAACGAAGACGACCGTTGTGCCCCGGCGCTGGGCAAGTGTGGCGGCGACAATCTCGTCACCTGCCATGATAGCGGTGACAATGCTCGTGCCTGACATTATGCCATCTGCCAGAAGCTCGTGATAAAAGGCTGTGGTTGCTGGGTCATCAAGTGTGTAATTCTGACCGCGCGTCACGATCCGCGCGCGCTGGCAGGTTTCAATCCAGCTGAGCAGACCATTCGCGGTCTCTGGGTCACTCACCCGGACGAAGCGGGCTCCGTGATCTCCCTGCATCACCCGCCAGCCCCGCTCAACATCGTAGCGAACCTTCTTCTTCAAGCTCGCTTTGTAGTCGTCCCAGCTCCCCTCAAAAGTCATCGCAAAGCTATCGGTCGGGCAGCGGCGCGCAGCGGCGAGCTGAGCGAACGGATTTGGCCGCCCCTCAACCAAGCCTGGCATTTTGCGCCAATCGATAAGGTCGACGTCGGAGAGCGCAGCCTTGACCGCGCTGAAGAGGTCATCAGCTCCTGCCCTGTCGCTCGGGGCTTTAAGTCCAAGGATGGGCGCGTTGGCATCGCTCACGCCTGCATCGGGGAACTGGGCAATCCTCGCGCCGTGTTGACGAGTGATGATTTGCGGCACCATGGCGGCGATCTGGCCGCTTTCCCGATCAAACAAAGTCAGGAATCTCGGCTCGGATTTATCGGTTTGGCCAAGGGTTGCAAACCAAGGGCGAAGCCAAGCGTTGGTCTGAAAGGGCGTTGCGGCGCTCGACGCCAGCGCGTGGGTCCACGCCTCCTCCACCAACGCCCAATCCCTTGCAACCTGCGCGACGAACCGCGCCGGTGCCCGCCGACCGCTCGGGCTAAGCCCTTTCGGATGGGTAAGGGTGAGGCTCATGCGGCTTTCGCCGTGGGGATACGCTCGGACAAGACCGCGCCGGATTCTGCACGTTCGAGCGTGAAGGTGATCGGCCGGCGTTCGGCCCGCGCGGTGCGGATCCATGAGGCGTTTCGCAGCACGCGTTGCATGACCCGCTTGGCCTGGAAGCCAATTCCTTCAATGCGGCGCGAGGGGGATGCGACGCCAAAGCGATGGCGCAGGATACCGTTCGCCATATTGAGGATCTGCAGGCGCCGGATTTCCTCGGTCGAATAGGAAATGGTCATGGAGACGTTGAGGCAGTCATCGTTCTCAACGCGATGCGGCGCGTTCAACGGCCAGTTCAGCATTTCCCCGGGATTGAGCTCGTAGACCTGAGCGTGACGATCGTACCAATCGGCATAGGGAACATCGAGTTCCAT
>JBAWYY010000419.1:0-3039 GCA_037143285.1 Alphaproteobacteria bacterium
GTCTGGGCGCGCACGATGTCGGGAATGGTGATGAGCGGCAGCGTCAGGCCCCAGGGCTCGCCTGTCGCGGGATTGGTAGAAGCCGGCCGCGTCGTGCCCATGCAGCCGCCGAGCACATTGGAGGAAATGACGAAATAGCGGTCGGTATCGATGGGCCGCCCAGGGCCGATCATAATTTCCCACCAGCCGGGCTTACCCGTCACCGGGTTCGGGCTCGCCACATGCTGATCGCCGGTCAGCGCGTGACAAATCAAGACCGCATTGGAGCGGGCTTCATTGAGCGTGCCATAGGTCTGATAGCCGATCTGAAACGGGCTGAGCGCAATGCCGGCATCGAGCATCAAGGGCTCATCAGCGCCAAAATGCGCAACCAAGCTTGTGGGCTCGTCCGCTTGTCGGCGGGCGGCGTCCATATCTAAGCGCGGCGCGGGGCGGGCCATGGCAATGATCCGTTTATACGTTCGTATTGTTCGTTACTCCGAACGATACGACAAGGCAAGCGCCGGCCTTATTCCAATCCTCGCCTTGACAGGCAAGCGCCAAGACCCAGTCTAGCGCGCAACAGTTTTGACCGGAGATCGGCCCATGCCCGCCTTACTTCCCGTTGATGACCGTTCTGCGGCACTGAAAGGCTTGCCCGGTTGGAGCGAGGTCGACGGCCGCAATGCCATCACGAAGCGTTTCGTATTTGCCGATTTCTCTGAGGCCTTTGGCTTCATGGCGCGGGTGGCCTTGGTCGCCGAAAAGCTCGACCATCATCCCGAATGGGCCAATGTCTACAAAACCGTGGATGTGACGCTCGCAACCCATGATGCCGGCGGCGTCACGCAGTTGGACATCACGCTGGCAACCGCGATGAATGCGATTGCGAACCAGCGCTAAAACGGCCTCGCCTAAATAAACTTCAGGCCCGCTTCCAATTCGCGGATCCACACGACCGCGGCCATGCGCGACGGTTCACCGGGCGCAAGCGTCAGTTCGACCAGATCGGGCAAGGTCACGCCATGGGCAAAGGACAGCTTGACGCCAAGCGGCGAGACATTGCGAACAGTGGCCTCGACCGAAAAGGCGCCACCCGCGAAGGACACGCGCGCTTGCTTCAGCGTCCGTGTCCGGGGAGCACCGCGGCGATCGGGACCGTTATAAATCGCGCGCGGTTCAACCGCCCGCTCCGCGACCCGAGCCGTCATCCGCTCTGACGCACGCGGTGCACCCTCAAGCGCCGGACGGGCAAAGCCGACCGGCAGAGGTTCATCGGGCGACAGGGGACGGCGGGTCTGAGACATGCCAACAAGCTAAACTCAAATAGTAGACATTGAGCTAACACCGGTTGGTAAGTACCGCCGGGATGTCCCCTATGCCGCGCCGTCGGCTCAGGCGACCTTCACCACCAACTTGCCGAAATTGGCGCCCTTCAGGAGGCCAATGAAGGCCTGCGGCGCCTTCTCAAGGCCGTCCACCACATCTTCGCGGTACTTGAGCGAACCGTTGGCGATCCAGGCGCTGACATCGCGGAAGAAGTCGCCGGCCTGATCGGCGAAGTCCCGCACGATAAAGCCACGAATGGTAAACCGTTTCGTCAGCGTCATGCGCATGAGCATGGCCATGCGGTCGGGACCCGCCGGCAAGCCGGTATCATTGTAGTGCGCGATGAGGCCGCAGACCGGGATGCGCGCGAAGTCGTTGAGTTGCGGCAGAACCGCATCCCACACGGCACCACCGACATTCTCGAAATAGACGTCGATGCCATTAGGGCAGGCGGCTTTGAGCTGCGCCGCCATGTCCGGCGAGCGGTGATCGATCGCGGCATCGAAACCGAACTCTTCGATCAAAGCCTTGCACTTGTCGGCGCCGCCGGCGATGCCGACCGCCCGCGCACCCTTGATCTTAGCGATTTGGCCGACCGCCGAACCCACCGGGCCGGTGGCGGCAGCTACCACCACGGTCTCGCCGGCCTTGGGCTGGCCGATGGTGAGAAGTCCGGTATAGGCGGTCATGCCCGGCATGCCCAAAACGCCCACTGCTGTTGAAAGCGGGGCTGCCTTTGGGTCCAGCTTGCGCAAGCCCCGACCGTCGGAGATCGCATAGGACTGCCAGCCCGAATGGGAGAGCACATGATCGCCCACTGCCCAACGCGGATTGTTGGAGGCGACCACCTGACACACCGTGCCGCCTTCCATGACATCGCCAATCTCGACCGGGGCGGCGTAGGACTTCGCAGCACTCATTCGCCCGCGCATATAGGGGTCGAGCGAGAGATAGAGCACCTTGAGCAGGACTTCGCCATCCTTCGGCTCGGGCGCCGCCACATCCACGACGGAAAAGTCGGAGGGCTTGGGCTCGCCCACAGGGCGGCCGGCGAGCAGGACGCGGCGATTGAGTGGGCTCATGGTGTTTCTCCCGGGTGTTGTTTAATTGCGGGCACGCTAACCGCGAACCCGCCCGAGAGATAGACCGAGACTGACGTTGCGCTATGCGGCGATCGTCGGCACATCCCAGGCTTCACCCGGGCGTATCGCGCGAAAGCGCTGCGGTGCCACGCCCTTGGCGGAAAGTGCCGCCACCAGGGCATCGCGCGGATCGGTGATGCCCTCATTGGTGAGCTGTACCGTGCCCCAATGATGGGCGAGCGCCTGGGCGGCACCGCAATCTTCCAGCGCCTGCACGGCCTCTTCCGGGTTCATATGCATGTCGCGCATGAACCAGCGCGGCTCATAGGCCCCGATCGGCAGGATCGCGAGCCGGAAGCCGCCGAACCGACGCTTGGCTTCGCGGAAATGATGGCCGGAACCGTAACCAGTATCGCCCACGTGATAGATCAGCCCATCGGGACCTTCGAGGATGAAGGCGGCCCAGAGCGCCATATTGCGATCAAACAGGCCGCGAGCCGTCCAATGCCGCATGGGCGCGAGATGAACGGCAAGCCCGTTGCCGAGGTCGAGCCGCTCGCCCCAATCATGCCCTGTCGCGCCAATGGCGGCGTCATGGCCGTTCATGATCGCATCATTGCCGAGCGGCGTGATCACGCGCGGCTTGTGG
>JBAWYY010000420.1:0-3022 GCA_037143285.1 Alphaproteobacteria bacterium
GCCGTATAGGCGCCAATGCCGGGCAGCGCACGCAGACCTTCCACCGTGTCGGGAAAGCGCCCGTGATGGTCCAGGGCCACCATTTTGGCGCAGGCATGCAGGTTGCGCGCCCGTGAATAATAGCCGAGCCCTGCCCAGGCCTGCATCACCTCGTCGACCGGCGCTTCGGCAAGCGCCGTTACCGTTGGCCAGCGGGCGACAAAGCTCTCGAAATAGGGCACCACGGCCTTAACGGTCGTCTGCTGCAGCATGACCTCGGAGAGCCAGACCCGATAGGGATCGCTGGCTTCACCGGGAAGCGCCCGCCAGGGCATGCGACGGCGATGCCGGTCATACCAGGCGAGCAGACTTGCCGATGTTGCCTCGCACCGCTTCGGCGGCGCGGTCCCCCGTGCTAGGCTCTCGTTCAAATGGCTCTCCCCATGGCGCGACCATGACTTAGGGAAGCCCTTCCCTGCAATCGGGTCGCCCCATGGTTCAACAGCCAAAACGCCCCATGCCGACCCGGCCGGACGCGCGCCGCGAGACGCCGAAGCGTTTTGGTCCGCGCACGCTCGCCGAACTCGCAGCCCCCGACATTGCGGCGGCCTTGAAGGCGCAGGGCTTTGCCTCAACGGAAATCGTCACGCGCTGGGATGAGATTGTCGGCCCTGAGCTTGCCGGCCGCTGCCGCCCCGCCCGCATTTCCTGGGCAAGACGCGCTGAGGGCCTCACCGAGGCCGAACCCGGCACCTTGCACATTCGGGTCGAGGCGCCCTTCGCTTTGGAGGTCCAGCATCTGAGCCCGGTGATCGTCGAGCGGGTCAATGCCTTTTTCGGCTGGCGCTGCGTGGCGGCGATCCGCCTGACGCAGGTGCCGCTCTCGCGCAAGCCCAAGCCAAAACCCGCGCCACCGCCGGCGGATGAGGCAAAACTCACCCGCGCGACGTCAGGCGTGGACGATGAGGCGCTACGGACAGCTCTCACGCGCCTCGGGCGCGGTATCGGCGGTTCGCGCCGCGCTTGACTTCGCTCTGCTCCTCCTCAACAAGGCGCTCCACCTTTGACGATGACCCAGGGCCGTCTCCGATGTCTCAGCCGCAGCTTCAATCCGTAATCGAACAAGCCTGGGAGAACCGGGCTGCCATTGATGTCGCAACCAAGGGCGAGGTTCGCGAAGCCGTTGAGACAGCGCTTGAAAGCCTCGACGATGGCAAGGCGCGGGTGGCCACCCGTGGCGCCGATGGCACCTGGACCGTTCATCAGTGGCTGAAGAAGGCGGTGCTTTTGTCGTTCCGCCTCAATGACATGACCATGATCCCTGGGGGTCCCGGCGGCGCTCATTGGTGGGATAAGGTGCCCTCCAAGTTTGAGGGCTGGACCGATAACCGCTTCCGCGCTGCGGGCTTCCGCGCGGTCCCCGGTTCCGTGGTGCGCCGCTCGGCCCATATCGCCAAAAACGTCATTCTGATGCCGTCCTTCGTCAATCTCGGCGCCTATGTCGACGAGGGCAGCATGGTCGACACCTGGGCAACGGTCGGCTCCTGCGCACAGATCGGCAAGAACGTGCACCTCTCCGGTGGCGTCGGCATCGGCGGCGTGCTCGAGCCCTTGCAGGCCGGCCCCGTCATCATCGAGGACAATTGCTTCATCGGCGCGCGTTCCGAAGTGGTGGAAGGCGTCATCGTCCGCGAAGGCGCGGTGCTCTCCATGGGCGTGTTCATCGGCGCCTCTACCAAGATCATCGAGCGCGACACCGGCAAGGTGCATATCGGCGAAGTGCCGTCCTATGCCGTGGTGGTGCCGGGCTCGCTGCCGGGCAAGCCCTTGCCCGATGGCTCGCCGGGCCCCTCGCTCTATTGCGCCGTGATCGTCAAGCGCGTGGATGCCCAGACCCGCGCGAAAACCGCGATCAACGAGCTTTTGCGCGACTGAGACCCCATGAGTCCCAACCTTCAAGCGGATGCAGCCGACCAAGGCACGATTGCCTCATTGCTGCTCTCGTTTGACGGCCGCATTTCGCGGCTGCCGTTTTGGATCGTGATCATCGGCTTCGGCGGGCTGTCTTTTGTGGTCGAGCCGATCATCAAGCGCCATCTCGGCGAGATCGCCAGCATCATCTTCGCGCTGATCCTGCTCTATCCCATGCTGGCGGCGGCGGCTAAACGCGCCCATGACCGAGGGCGCTCGGAGATGACGCTGCTCGCGGTTCTCATCCCGGCGCTTGCCATTTCGGCGCTGCAACTCGCCGGTCACCTCGACCCTAAGGGCACCATGGCCTGGATCATGGGCGGCCTTGGCCTCTGGCTGGTCGCCGCCATGATCTGGATGCTGATCGATCTCGGCCTCTTGCGCGGCGACCTCGGCGCCAACAGATTCGGTGCTGATCCCCTCTCGGCCAAGCCTCGATAGATGAGATCATCCGCTTCGGGCTTGACCGGCGCCGCGCTGTCACCGAAGACCAAGTCTCTCGTCGCACCGGAGCCACCATGGACTTCCGCACGCTCTTGTTCACCTTTGACGGCCGCATCGGCCGCAAAGACTTCTGGATCGGGACGGCCGTCTTGGTCGTGGCGACCATTGGCCTCTTCTTCCTTGGTGGCATTATCGGCTTTGCCTTGGCCGGCGGCCGGGGCGCCGCCTTCCTGGTCGGTATTTCCGGCCTTCTCCTGTCGCCACCGACGCTTGCGATCCTGCTTAAGCGCTCCAATGATCGCGGCTACACCCCGGACTATGTGCTGGGGCTGTTCTCGCTCAATGTCGCCTTCCAGATCGCCGCCATGTTCGGGCTATCCGATCAGGCCAATCCGAGCCTGATCCTGGTCGCGGTCATGACCACGATCTTGGTCGGCGGTCTCTGGACCCTCATCGATCTCGGCTGCTTCCGCGGCACGCCCGGCCCGAACGCGTTCGGCCGCGATCCCTTGAACGGCGCTTGATCGTGACGGCGGACCCGATCGCGCTCGCTCAGGCGCTCATTCGCTGCCCCTCGGTGACGCCTGCCGAGGGCGGCGCACTCGATTGGCTGGGCGCGCGGCTGGCC
>JBAWYY010000421.1:0-3013 GCA_037143285.1 Alphaproteobacteria bacterium
GGCCATGCGCGCCATCAAGCGCTTGGCGCAGGCCGTGGCCGAGATCCCGTTCCAGGTGAGCGATTCAACCGGTGGAGATGCGAGCCACCATCTGGCCGCACGCCTCATGGCCCAGCCCAATCCGGAGCAGGAGCGCACGGCCTTTCTGGAAGCCTTGGTGACCCACCTCATCGTCACCGGTAATGCCTTTGTGGAAGCGGTGTCTTTGGGTGGCGAGACGCGTGAACTCCACGTGCTCCGTCCTGACCGCATGCGGCTCGTGACCGGGGAGGGAGGCCGCATCGCCGCCTATGACTATACGGTCGGTGACCACAGTGTGCGCTTCACCCAAGAGGGCTTGGTGCCGCCGATCCTGCATATCAAGCTGCCCCAGCCCTTCGACGACCATTTCGGCCTCGCGCCGCTTGATGCCGCCTATGCCGCCATCGACATCCACAATTCAGCGACCGCCTGGACCAAGGCGCTCCTTGATAATGCCGCGCGACCCTCCGGCGCGCTCGTCTATTCCGGTGGCGATGGCGCCTTGCCGGAGGATCAATATGAGCGGCTGAAGAAGGAGCTGGAGGAAGGCTTTGCCGGCGCCCGCAATGCCGGGCGGCCCCTGCTCCTGGAGGGCGGGCTCGACTGGAAGCCGCTCTCGCTGTCGCCAAAGGACATGGATTTCATGGAGGCCAAGAATGGCGCCGCCCGCGAGATTGCGCTCGCCATCGGCGTGCCGCCGCTCGTCCTCGGCATTCCCGGTGATGCCACCTATTCCAATTTCCAGGAGGCCAATCGCGCGCTTTACCGCGACGCCGCTTTGCCGCTGGCGCGCCGGATTGCCGGTGCGCTCGCCGCCTGGCTTGCACCCGGTGAGGCCCTGCAGCTCAGCGCGGATGAAGACGCCATCGGCGCGCTCGGCCCCGATCGCGAGAGCCTCTGGCGCCGGGTGGAGCGAGCAAGCTTCCTCACCGAGGGCGAGAAGCGCGAAGCGGTGGGCTATGCCCGCGACAAGCCGGAGGCCTGAGCGATGATGGGCGCCGAACCCGTGGTCCGCGCCTTTCTCGACCGTGCGGATATTGCTGACATCGCCCTGTTCCTTTGGGCCTCCGTCACCACCAGCCTGCTCATCTGGACGCTGAAGGAATTGTCGGCGGCCAATCGCCGCTTCGACACCTTCGTGCGCGAGCTCGCCCGCTTCAACGCCCGCATTGAACGGCGCGACTAGACCGAACTCCACCGAACCCCCGAGGTCACCATGCTGCTGCGTCTTTTGGCGCGGACCGCGCGACTGCGCGACGACCTGCCGCCCGACCCACCCGAGGCGCCGATCCACCGCTTCGTCGACACGCTGGAGGTACTCGAACAACGCGCCCGCATCACCCGCGCGCCGCCCGCCGTGCGCAGCCTTGATACGCCCAAGGGGATCCGCCATGACCGCATCGCTTGACCCGACCACCGGCCTCTTCACCGGCTATGCCTCGCTCTTTGGGGTCGCAGACGCGCAAAAAGACGTGGTGGAGCGCGGCGCCTTTCAGGCCTCGCTCGCGCGCCGCGGGGTGAGCGGCATTCGCATGCTCTGGCAGCACGATCCCGCAGAACCCGTGGGTGTCTGGCTGTCGCTTGCCGAAGATGCGGTGGGCCTGCGCGTCACCGGTCGGCTGGTGGAAGGCACGGCGCGTGCGAGCGAAGCCTTGACCTTGATGGCGGCCGGCGCCGTCGACGGGCTCTCCATCGGTTTTAAGGCGGTGCGCGCCAGCGCCGACCGGCGCACAGGCACCCGCCGCCTGTTGGAAGTGGATCTATGGGAAGTGTCGATCGTGACGTTCCCCGCGCTCACCGGCGCCCGCGTGCGGCTGATGGCGTGAGGGGCGGCCTCTGGTTTCGTTCGGATAAGTCGCAGTAACCGCTCCCCTTAAACCTCGCCCACCCCGCTTTCATCTGTTTTCTGCCGCCGCTGGATCCCTCCGGCGGCGTTTTTGTCTGTGCCCCAGACCCCCGTGCACGCCACCAGAAAGGACCCGTCATGCACGCCTCCACTTCCCCTGAGACCAAGGCCGTGGTGCCCCACGATGCCGTGATTGCCCATGACGCGCTGATGCGCGTGTTCGAGGAGTACAAGGCCACCAATGACCAGCGCGTGGCCGCCTTGGAAACGCGCGGCGGCGATGGGCTGATTGACGACAAGATGCGCCGCCTCGATGCCGAGGTCGACGCCAAGATGCAGCGCATCGAGCGGACGATCCTTGAGGCACGCCGTCCGGCCTTGGGCCGCGAGATGGCTGAGGGTGCCGTCCATGCGGTGGAGCACAAGGCTGCCTTTGAGGCCTATGTGCGGGCCGGCGACGCAGGCGGCCTGCGCGCCCTTGAGACCCGCGCCATGTCGGTCGGTTCTGGGCCGGACGGCGGATATCTCGTGCCGCCGCAAGTCGAGGTCGATATTGCCTCGCGGCTTTCCGTGCTCTCGCCCATCCGCGCGATCGCCGATGTCCGCCAGGTCTCCAGCGCCACCTATACCCGGCCCTTCTCCAAGACTGGACCGCAAGCAGGCTGGGCGGCTGAAACCGCCGCGCGACCGCAGACCGATGGTGCGACGCTTGCCCAGCAGAGCTTCCCGACCATGGAGCTCTATGCGATGCCGGCGGCGACCCAAACGCTCATCGATGATGCCGCCGTCGACCTTGAGGCCTGGATCGCCTCGGAGGTTGAGACCGTGTTCGCCGAGCAGGAGGGCAAGGCTTTCGTGACCGGCGACGGCACGGGCAAGCCCACCGGCTTCCTCTCGGTGACGCAGGTCGCTAACAGCGCTTGGGACTGGGGCAAGATCGGCACGATTGCGACGGGCGCTGCGGCTGGATTTTCCGCCACCAACCCAGTCGAGGTGCTGTTCGATCTGATCTATGCCGCCAAGGCCGGCTATCGGCAGAACGCCCGCTTCGTGATGAACCGCAAGACCCAGTCGGAACTGCGGAAATTCAAGGATGCCGGCGGCTCCTATGTCTGGACCCCGCCGGCGCAAGCGGGCGGTACGGCG
>JBAWYY010000422.1:0-3000 GCA_037143285.1 Alphaproteobacteria bacterium
ATTTGCGGAGATGATCCATGTTGATGACCACTACCTCGGTGATCGAGGGCGGCCGTATCATTCGCTACCAAGGCATCGTGACGGGGGAAGCGATCCTCGGCACCAATGTCTTCCGCGACTTCTTCGCCTCCGTCCGGGACTTCGTTGGCGGGCGTTCGCGCTCCTACGAGAACGTGCTCCGCGATGGCCGCAACACCGCCTTCGGTGAGATGATGCAGCAGGCCCAGAGCCTCGGTGCCAATGCCGTGATCGGCATCGATGTCGATTACGAAACCGTCTCCCAGTCCATGCTGATGGTGACCGTCACCGGTACGGCTGTGACCGTTGAGATGGCGATGCAGCCGCAAGCGGCCCCGCCGGCTGGCGGCTTCTCGGCGCCCTGGAGCGGGATGGGTCAGCGCTGAGCCGTTCTGACCTGGGTGAGCAAGAAGCCACCCACCAGAAAGAGACCGACCAGAACGAAGAGCCCGGCGCGCTGATCTTGCGCGATCAGCGTGACCGTGCCGACGAGAAGCGGACCGATGAAGCTCGTGACTTTGCCTGAGAGCGCGAAGAGCCCGAAAAAGGCGCCGATCTGGTCGCGCGGGGCTAAGCGCACGAGAAGCGAGCGGCTCGCCGCTTGTAAGGGGCCGGCAGCCGCCCCCATCACCCCGCCAAGCACCAGATAAATCCGCTCCGGCAATGTGGCGAAAAGCCCATCGCCAGGGCTGGGTTTAGCGGTCTCGAACACGAAGAAGACGTGGCCCGGCCCGATGAACAGGATCGCAAGCGTCGCCGAGACGAGAAGCGCGATGGCGCCGAGAATGACGGGCTTCGAGCCAATGGCATCATCCAGCCTGCCGCCAATGAGCGCGCCCGCCGTGCCCGTGATGGTCAAGAGAATCCCGAAGAGGCCGATCTCGATGGTCGCCCAGCCGAAGGTGCCGGCCGCGTAGATGCCGCCGAAGGCAAAGAGCGCGATCAGCCCGTCCTGATAGATCATATTGGCGATGAGAAAGGTCAGCACCGTCTTGTGGCGCGCGGCCTCACGAAAGGTACCGATGATCGAGCTAAGACCAGCGCTCACCGCTGCGCGGATCGGTAGCTTCGCCGGCAGGTCCGGCGTGAACAGGAAGAGCGGCACGACGAAGATGATGAACCAGAGCGCGGTGAGCGGTCCGGCGGCGCGGTCGCCCTCGCGCGTGCGTGGATCAAGTCCGAACAGCGGATCGAGCCCGAGCAGCGTCTTGCCGGTCTCGGGGCTGCCCGCCAAAAATCCGAGGGTGAGCACGAGCGAGACAAGCCCGCCCACATAGCCGACCGCCCAGCCAAGGCCGGAGAGCCTGCCGATGCGCTCGGCCGGCACGAGATGCGGCATCATCGCATTGTTGAAGACGGTGGCAAATTCAGCCCCAATCGTCGCGATCACGAAGGCTGCAAGCACGATGACGATGGTCTCGGGCGCACCGGGCTTACCGAACCAAAGCAGCGCCGAGCCGATCACGAGGAGCGCGCCAAAGACCGCGATCCAGGGTTTGCGGCGGCCGGAGGCATCGGCGATGGCGCCCAGAACCGGCGACATCAGCGCGATGATGAGGCCGGCGGCGCTGGTGGCAAAGCCCCAGAGCGCCTGCCCCTCCACGGGATTGGCCGCGACAGCGGAGGCGAAGAACGGTGCATAGACAAAGGTGGTGACGAGCGTGAAGAAGGGCTGCGCCGACCAATCGAACATCACCCAGGACGCAATCGCGGCCGTGCCTGCGGGCTTGACCTGCTCGCTGGTCGTATCCTGTCCCGAGGGCGTGAGCGGTTGCGCGGCCATGGCCTCCACCTCACCGCGCCGGCCGGCGCTGCGGGGCGATCCAGCGCAGCACCTGATCAGCCGCCCGATCGCCTGAGGCAAAGGCGCCACCCACCGTGCCCCAACGCGTCGCGTCTGTCGCCTCACCCGCAAGGATCAGCCGCTCGCCCATGGGTTCGCCGAGAACGGCGCGCTGGCGCGTCGCGCCGGGGGCTGCCACCGACCAGGCGCCACGCACATGGGGGTCGTTTGACCAGTTGGTGACATGCACGGCACCCATGGCGCGGCGTGCGGCGGTACCAAGATCGCGCTCGACGAATTCGGCGGCGAAGGCCTTCATGGCGGCCTCGCCCTCGCGGGCGAGATCGCGGGCAAAGCGCCCGCCAATGTCGAGATACCACCAGTCGGAGCCACCGAGACGGGCAAGCCCGCGCGCGGTGCGCCGGCTCTCGGTCTTGGCCACAATGATCTCATCGGCTTGGGCCACAAAAGGATCGCCGGGCAGATGCACGATCAAGTGCTCATAGGCACCGCAGCTGAGCGCCGCGATGGCATCGGCCTGTCGGCGCGGCAGCGCGGGCGTGAAGCGAATGGCGTTCGCGCCAAGAACAGCGGTCGAGACCGTGACGATGACCGCGCGCGCCCGCAAATTGCCTGAAGGCGTTTCAACGGTGACGTCGCGCCCCGACCAGTCGATCCGGGTCGCGGGCGTCGAGAGCCTGATCGGCAGGCCCGTCGCCAAGCTCGCAACCGCTGTCCCAAGGCCGGTACGGCAGAAATACTCGTCGCCTTCAACGGCGTTGAAGAAATCGAGGCAGGAGATCTCCTGAACCTCTTTGCCTGAATCCCAGGCGCCCCAGAGGAACTCAATGGTCGCGCGCCAGTCGGCTGTATCGGGCAAAACCTCGCTGAGCGGCACATCGCGCCCGGCCCGGCCGGCGGCAAGAATGGCGCGATGGGAGCGCGAGAGCGCTGCCGCATAGGCCTCTCGCTCGCCCTCACGCGGCCCACGTCCGCGAATGCTCAGCCGCTCGTCCCATGGCGGCTCATAGAGGTCAAAGCCCGCCGCTTTAAAGATCGGCACGAGCGGATTGACCTCCACCGCATGAAACCAATGCGCGCCGAGATCGATGGGCACGCCGAAGGGCTGCGTCACGGTGTGACATCGCCCGCCGACCCGGTCTTTCGCTTCGATGACTTGGACGCGCCGCCCGGCAGCG
>JBAWYY010000423.1:0-2999 GCA_037143285.1 Alphaproteobacteria bacterium
GAGACCCTGCCCTTCCCGGATAGCTCTTTCGACGGCTACACGGTTGCCTTCGGCATTCGCAACGTGCCGCGCATTCAACAGGCGCTTCACGAGGCCTATCGGATCTTGCGTCCCGGCGGGCGGATCCTGGTGCTGGAATTCTCAGCGGCCGTAATCCCCGGGCTCGACCGGCTCTATGACCTCTATTCATTCAACATGATCCCAACCATGGGCCGCATGGTGACGGGCGATGCCGAGCCCTATCGCTATCTCGTCGAATCCATTCGCACCTTCCCCCGGCCTGAGGTCTTCGCCGACATGATGCGCACCGCAGGCTTTGCGCGGGTGGAGGCAACCCCCATGACCGGTGGCATCGTCTATCTCCACGGCGGCTGGAAGCTCTGATCGTGATCCTCTCGCTGTTCCGTCTAGCCCGAGCTGGCCTCGTTTTCGCACGCGAGGGCGTGATCGGCTTGGTTGATCCGGCCATGGTGCCGCCGCCGGCCCGGTTCGGCCTCCGTCTGGCGCGCTTGATCGAGCGCGGAGACACCCGCACGCGCGCCGACAAGCTCACCGCGGCCTTGACCCGACTGGGTCCCACCTATGTGAAGCTCGGGCAGTTCCTGGCGACGCGCCCGGATGTGGTTGGCCAATCCATTGCCCATGACTTGGAAGCACTCCAAGACCGAGTGCCGCCTTTCGATCAGGCGACCGCCGAGGCCATTATCACTGCCAATTTGGGCGGCCCCATCGCGAGCTTCTTCACCTCGCTCGGCCCGCCCATTGCGGCAGCCTCCATCGCGCAGGTGCATCGCGCCTCTGTCGAGGATGAGACCGGGACCCGCACTGTCGCCGTGAAGGTGCTTCGTCCCGGCATCGGCGACCGCTTCCGCAGCGATCTCGCCGACTATTATGTCGCCGCCCGCCTCGCACAACGCTTCGTGCCCGATGCCGCGCGCCTGCGACCCGTCGAAGTGGTGGATACGCTTGCACGCTCCATGGCGATTGAACTGGACTTGCGCCTTGAAGCCGCCGCCGCGTCCGAAATGGCCGAGCGCACCAAGGATGACCTCGATTTTCGCGTGCCGACGGTCGATTGGATCCGCACCGGGCGCCAGGTGCTGACAACCCAATGGATCGACGGCCTGCCCTTGTCCGACCGCAACGCCATTGAAAAGGCGGGCCATGACCCCGTGGCTCTCGGTCGTACGGTGATCCAGAGCTTCCTGCGCCATGCGCTGCGCGACGGCTTTTTTCACGCCGACATGCACCAAGGCAATCTCTTCATCGGGCCAGATGGAGAGCTGGTCGCCGTTGATTTCGGCATCATGGGCCGTATCGGTCCAAAGGAACGGCGCTTTCTTGCCGAAATCCTGCTCGGATTCATCACCAAGTCCTATCGCCGCGTGGCCGAGGTTCATTTCGAGGCGGGCTATGTGCCAAGCCATCACTCAATCGACGAATTTGCCCAGGCGATCCGCGCCATTGGCGAACCCATCCATTCGCGCAAGGCCGATGAGATCTCCATGGCCAAGCTCCTGTCGCTTCTGTTCGAGGTGACCGCGATCTTCGACATGAAGACCCGCACCGAACTCGTCTTGCTGCAGAAGACCATGGTGGTGGTCGAGGGGGTTGCGCGCTCGCTCGACCCGAAGCTCGACATGTGGGGAACGGCAGAGCCTGTTGTGCGCGAGTGGATCACCCGCCATCTCGGGCCCGTGGGCAGAATCGAGGATGTGGGTGAAGGCGCCGTCACCCTCGGCAAGCTGATTGGCCAAGTGCCGGCCTTGCTCGATCGCGCCGCCCTCCTGTCCGGGCGCATCGACGATCTTACCCGCGACGGTTTCGTGCTCGCACCACAATCGCTCGCAGGCATTGGGGAAGCGGAAGCACGGCGCAATCGCTGGAGCACGGTGGCGCTTTGGGTCATTGCGGTGTTGCTCGCGGCCAACCTCCTGATCCGTTGAGCACCCAGCGCTCACGGCAGGGCCGATCTGCGCCGATATCACAACAGCGTTGGCAACCCCTCGCATTTCGCAGGGAACGCAGCCATATAGCCGCGTCATGACAACGATCCCAGACCTAAACCGAGTTCCAGATTTGACCCATGGCGCGAACGACATCGTCGTGCCGTTTCAAGTTGACGCGCTTGACACGCGAGGCCGCATTGCGCGCCTTGGCCCGGCAGTCACGGCCATTGTTGGCCGGCATGCCTATCCCCCGCCGGTCTCGCGCCTTTTGGGCGAGGCGGTGGCCCTTGCGGCCTTGATCGCCTCAAACCTGAAGTTTGAGGGCCGCATGATCCTCCAGGCGCAGACCGACGGCCCCGTACGCTTGGTCGTCGCCGATGTGCGCACCCCCAATCAGATCCGCGCGCTCGCCCGCTTTGACGACAAGCGCGTTGCTGAAGCGGTGGCTGCGGGTGCAGCGAGCCCCGCCGAGCTATTGGGCTCCGGCCAGCTCGTGCTGACTATCGACCAGGGCTCGGATATGCAACGCTATCAAGGCATTGTCCTCTTAGAAGGACAGGGTCTGGAGGCGGCAGCCGATACCTATTTCCGCCAATCCGAGCAGATCCCGACCCGGATCAGGCTTGCTGCGGCCGAAATCGTCGTGCCCGGCGAACCCGGCTCGTCATGGCGAGCGGGCGGCATCATGATCCAGCATTTGCCGGCGGGTGGTCTTGCGCGCCCGATCGATCTTGATCCCGGCGACGCGCCCGAGGGCTTTGTCAGCCAAGCCCATGCCGATCAATGGGTCGAGGCCCGGGCGCTTGCCGACACCGTCGCCGATGATGAATTGGTCGACCCGAGCGTGACCCCTGAGGTGCTCCTCTATCGCTTGTTCCATGAACAGGGCGTGCGGGTCTTCGATGCCATGGACATCCACGACCACTGCACCTGCTCGCGCGACCGGATTGCCGAAGTTGTCAGGAGTTTTGAGCCCGACGAGCGCCGCGACATGCTCCAAGACGGCATGATCACGGTCACCTGCGAATATTGCTCGACGCGCTACGATTA
>JBAWYY010000424.1:0-2998 GCA_037143285.1 Alphaproteobacteria bacterium
TCTGCTCGGGCGGTGATGTCTTCGAGATCATCGGGCCGTTGATTGCGATGGACACCAAGGACCTCACCCGGTTCACGCTGATGACCGGTGAGCTTGTGAAGGCCATGCGCGCCTGTCCGCAGCCGATCATCGCGGCGGTGGACGGCATTTGCGCCGGCGCCGGCGCTATCATCGCCATGGCCTCCGACATTCGGCTGGCGACCGAGAAGACCAAGGTCGCCTTCCTGTTTAACCGCGTCGGCCTTGCGGGCTGCGATATGGGCGCCTGCGCGATCTTGCCCCGCATCATCGGCCAGGGCCGGGCCTCCGAGCTTCTCTATACCGGCCGTGCCATGACGGGTGCGGAAGGTGAACGCTGGGGCTTCTTCTCCCGCATTCTCGTTGCAGACCAAATGCTTAGCGAGGCGGTGACGCTCGCCACCGAGCTTGCCGATGGCCCGTCCTATGCGAACGCCATGACCAAGCGGATGCTGCAGATGGAATGGGCGATGTCGGTGAATGAGGCGATTGAGGCGGAAGCCGTTGCCCAGGCGCTCTGCATGACGACGGAAGATTTCCGCCGCGCCTATCACGCCTTTGCCGAAAAGAAGAAACCGGTTTTCGAGGGGAACTGAGCGTGGATACGAGCTATCGCGACTGGCCCTTTTTCGAGCCCGCGCACAAGCGCTTTGCCGAGGACCTCGCGGCCTGGGCGACGGATGCGCTTCCGCCGCTGGTCGACCATCACAATCTCGATGCCTCCTGCCGCGCCATTGCCGGCGCACTTGGCCGTGGCGGCTGGCTGAAGCCCACCGTGCCCAAAGCCTATGGCGGTCTGGCGGAAACCTTTGATGTGCGCACGCTCTGCCTTGCGCGCGAGGCGCTTGGCTATCGCGAGGGTCTCGCCGATTTCGTCTTCGCCATGCAGGGCCTCGGCACCGGCTCCATCACGCTTGCAGGCTCCGATGCGCTGAAAGCGCGCTACCTGCCGCCCGTGGCCCTTGGTGAGCGCCTTGCGGCCTTCGCGCTTTCCGAGCCGGAGGCGGGCTCGGATGTTGCGGCGATGACCACCAGCGCGGTCCCCGATGGCAACGATCACGTGCGGATTACCGGCCGCAAGACCTGGATCTCCAATGGCGGCATTGCCGACCATTACGTTCTGTTTGTCCGCACCGGTGAGGCGCCGGGCGCACGTGGGCTCTCAGCCTTCGTGGTGGATGCCGATACGCCCGGCCTGATCATCGAAAAGCGCCTGGACGTGATGGCGCCGCACCCGATGGCGACGCTCGGCTTTGAGGAGATGCGCGTGCCGCTCTCGCAGCGCTTGGGGGCGCCGGGCGAGGGCTTCAAGATCGCCATGGCAACGCTTGATATCTTCCGGTCAACGGTCGGCGCCGCAGCCCTCGGCCTTGCCCGCCGGGCGCTCGATGAGGCGCTCGCCCGCGCAACCACGCGGCCGATGTTCGGCGCGACTTTGGCCGACTTGCCGCTCGCCCAAGCGAGCCTTGCCGAGATGGCAACCGACATCGATGCCGCCGCTCTCCTGGTGTTCCGCGCCGCCTGGGCAAAAGACCAGGGCGCGCCGCGCATCACCCGGGAAGCGGCCATGGCCAAAATGGTCGCGACCGAAACCGCCCAAAGCGTCATCGACAAGGCCGTCCAGCTCCATGGCGGCCTTGGCGTCATGTCGGGCGTGAAGGTCGAGGAGCTCTATCGCGAGATTCGCGCGCTCCGGATCTATGAGGGCGCAACCGAAGTGCAGAAGCTTGTCATCGCGCGCGAGGTCTTGAAGGAGGTGCGATCATGAGGCGTTCAGCCCCCAAGATCCCAATCCCGATCCAACCACGCCCTCAACGCCGTCGCCGGGAGGACTGACGATGGAACGCTCCGCCCATATCGACAGTTTCACCCGCGATAACCTGCCGCCGCGCGAGCAATGGCCGGATTTCGTCTTTTCAAGTTCTGATCTCGCCTATCCCCCGCGCCTCAATTGCGTCACCGCCTTTGTCGACCGTTGGGTGGATGCAGGCGAGGGCGACCGCCCCTGCGTCTTCGCGCCGGGCCTCGCCTGGACCTATGGCGACCTCGCGGAACGGGTGAACCGCATCGCCAATGTCTTGACCGAGCAGCTGGGGATGGTCCCGGGCTATCGCGTGCTCCTGCGCTCGGCCAATACGCCGATGATGGTCGCGGTCTACCTCGCTGTTTTGAAAGCCGGCGGCGTCGTGGTTGCGACCATGCCGCTGTTGCGGGCGCGTGAGCTCACCTATCCGCTCGCTAAGGCCAAGATTACGCTGGCCCTTTGCGATCACCGGCTGTCTGCCGACATGATGACGGCGGCTGCCGCCACCGGCACGCGGGTCGTCACCTGGGGCGATGGTGGGTCTGGCTCGCTCGAAGAGATGATGGCGAAAGCGTCGCCCGACTTCACCACCTGCGATACCGCTTCCGACGACGTCTGCCTCATCGGCTTCACCTCGGGCACGACGGGTGAGCCCAAGGGCACCATGCATTTCCACCGGGATATGCTCGCCATTTGCGACGCCTATTCCGCCAAGGTGCTGAAGCCCGCGCGCGACGATCGCTTCATCGGCTCGCCGCCGCTCGCCTTCACCTTTGGCCTCGGCGGTCTCGTGCTGTTTCCGTTACGCGTCGGCGCCTCCATGGTGCTGCTTGAAAAGGCGGGGCCCGACGATCTCTTGACGGCGATCAGCCTGTTCAAGCCGACCATCTGCTTCACCGCGCCGACGGCCTATCGCGCCATCCTCGGCAAGCTTGAGGGCGCGGACCTTTCGTCGCTGAGGAAATGCGTCTCTGCGGGCGAAGCCCTGCCCAAAGCAACCTTTGACGCCTGGTATGCGGCCACCGGCCTGAAGCTGATGGATGGCATCGGCGCGACCGAAATGCTGCACATCTTCATCGCCGCCCCCGAGGACAAGATCGTACCCGGCGCCACGGGCCTCGCCGTGCCAGGCTATGAGGCGCGCGTCATCGGCCCCGATGGCAAGGAGGTACCGCC
>JBAWYY010000425.1:0-2995 GCA_037143285.1 Alphaproteobacteria bacterium
GACCCATGCGGGGTTCTCAGGCCGCGCCCGCCTCGCGCTCGAATTCGTCATCGCAGGTCTTACCGTTGCGGCCATTGTCCATGTCACCCGCGAGCCCTTGGACACATCGGTCTACTTCCCCTTCTTCAAGGACCTTTCGATCAATTTGGGCCTGTTCATGATCGCCTTCGGGGCGGTCGTCATTGTCGGCTCCGGCAATGCGGTGAACCTCACCGACGGGCTCGATGGTCTGGCCATCGTGCCCGTCATGATCGCAGCCGGCTCCTTCGGCATCATCGCCTATCTCTCGGGCAATGCCGTCTTTGCCGGCTACCTCCAGATCACCCACGTGCCCGGCACGGGCGAAATTCTGGTGGTGATCGGCGCCTTGATTGGCGCAGGCCTCGGATTCCTCTGGTTCAATGCGCCTCCGGCGCAGATTTTCATGGGCGATACCGGTTCGCTGGCGCTTGGTGGACTCATCGGCACCATCGCCGTCATCACCAAGCATGAGATCGTGCTGATCGTGATCGGCGGCCTCTTCGTGCTCGAGGCGGTCTCGGTCATCGTCCAGGTCGTCTCGTTCAAGCTGACCGGCAAGCGCGTGTTCCGCATGGCGCCGATCCACCACCACTTCGAGAAGAAGGGCTGGTCGGAATCACAAGTCGTCGTCCGGTTCTGGATCATCGCCTTCGTGCTGGCCTTAGCCGGCCTCTCCACCCTGAAGCTGAGGTGAGCCGATGATCCCGGCGACCACCTTCAAGGGCGCGAGCGTTGCGGTCTTCGGTCTTGGCGGATCGGGGCTGGCAACCGCTCATGCGCTCCGCGAGGGCGGTGCCAGGGTTCTCGCCTGGGATGACCAAGAGGGAGCGCGGCAGAAGGCCGCTCAAGCAGGCTTTGAGGTGGTCGATCTGCGCGAGGTGGACTGGGTTTCGCTCGCGGCCCTGATCCTGGCGCCGGGTGTGCCGCTGACCCATCCGGCGCCCCATTGGACGGTCGGACGCGCCCGCGCCGCCGGCGTTGAGATCATCGGCGACATCGAGCTTTTCTGCCGCGAACGGCAGGCCCACGCCCCAACCGCCCCTTTCGTGGCCATTACCGGCACCAACGGCAAATCGACCACCACGGCCCTAATCACCCATGTGCTCAAGGCGACCGGTCGCGACGCACAGATGGGCGGCAATATCGGCACCGCCATCCTCTCGCTCGCGCCGCCCGCACCCGGGCGCTTTCACGTGATCGAGTGCTCATCCTTCCAGATCGATTTGACGCCCTCGCTCAATCCAAGTGTTGGCCTCTGCCTCAATCTCACCGCCGATCACCTCGACCGTCATGGCACGATGGAGGCCTATGCCGGCGTGAAAGAGGCCTTAATCGCCGGCACCACCGGCACCGCGATCCTCGGTGTCGACGATCGCTGGACGGCGGCCATGGCCGATCGCGCCGAGCGGGCGGGCAAGCAGGTGATGCGCCTGTCCACCCGCGGTCCCGTTGCCGACGGGCTCTGCCTTGAGGGGCAAGATGTCCTGCGCGTGCGGGCCGGTGCTGTGGTCGGGCGGTTTTCGCTTGCGGGCATTGGCGCGCTGCGTGGCGTACACAATGCGCAAAACGCCATGGCGGCCTTTGCTGCGTGCGAAGCGCTAGGCCTGTCGGCTGACGAGATCGTCCAGGCCATGCGCTCGTTTCCGGGTCTCGCCCATCGCATGGAGCAGGTGGGACGGCGCGCCCACGTGCTCTTCGTCAACGACTCGAAGGCCACCAATGCCGACTCGACCGAGAAGGCTTTGGCAAGCTTCACCGACATCTATTGGATTGCCGGCGGCAAGCCGAAAGAGGGCGGCATTGCATCGCTCGCGCCCTATTTCCCGCGCATCCGCAAAAGCTATCTCATTGGCTCCTCGGCAGCCGAGTTCTCGGCAACGCTTGGCACTTGGCCCCATGTGATCGCCGAGACGCTCGACCGCGCTGTGGCGCTTGCGGCTGAGGATGCGAGCAAGGACGGCGCGCGCGACGCGGTGGTGCTCTTGTCACCGGCCTGCGCGAGCTACGACCAGTTCCCCAATTTCGAGGTGCGAGGCGCGGCCTTCCGTGATCTCGTCCTTGCGCTACCGGGCCTCTCGCCGCTCGGAGGCACGCCATGACACCGCAGACTTTACCCACCACCCCTGGAGGCTCGCATGATCTCCCGCGCTGAACGCACGACGGTCGGTGAATGGTGGTGGACCGTTGATCGCCTGCTGCTCTCCGCCCTTGCGGGGTTGATGCTCGTTGGCATCGTGCTCTCGCTTGCCTCAAGCCCGGCGGTCGCGCACCGCATCGGGCTCGACACTTTCCACTTCGTCAATCGTCAGGTGCTGTTCCTGATGCCGGCGATCGGCGTTCTGCTCGTCACCTCGTTTCTGTCGCCGCGCTGGGTGCGGCGCTTGGCGCTCGCGGTCTTTGTCATGGCGCTCGCCATGGTGATCGCGACCCTCTTCATCGGCACCGAGATCAAGGGTGCCCGGCGCTGGCTCAATTTCGGCGGCGTCGGCCTGCAGCCCTCAGAGTTCATGAAGCCCGCCTTTGTGGTGCTGGTCGCCTGGCTCTTTGCCGAGAGCGCGAAGCGGCCGGAAATGCCCGCCAATCTCATGGCGATTGGCCTTTTGGCGCTGGCCTGTACGCCCCTCGCCTTGCAGCCTGATGTGGGCCAAACCACCTTGATCACCGCCGTTTGGGCTGCCTTGTTCTTCATGGCGGGCATGCGGTGGATGTGGGTCTTTGGGCTTGCCGGCCTCGGGGTCGGCGGCATTGCCTTCGCCTATCGCAACTTCGATCATGTGCGGAAGCGCATCGATAAATTCTTGGAACCGGGCACCGCCGACACCTTCCAGGTGGATGTCGCCATCGATGCCTTCCAGCAGGGCGGCTGGTTTGGCAAAGGACCGGGCGAGGGGACGGTGAAGCGCATCATCCCCGACAGCCATACCGACTTCATCTTCGCGGTCGCGGCCGAGGAGTTCGGCATCGCGCTTTGCCT
>JBAWYY010000426.1:0-2979 GCA_037143285.1 Alphaproteobacteria bacterium
TCAGCATAGGGCAGATCGATGGCGATCACCTGCTGCGGGTCCAGGATCCATTCGTCGAGTTCGGTGGACGGCCGGGGCCGGCCAAACAAGAAGCCCTGTATCGAGTCAACGCCAAGCGCTCGAACGAAGGCTGCCTGCTCATAGGTTTCGATGCCCTCTGCCGTCACCTTCAGGTTCAGCGTGTGACCGAGGGAAGCAATCGTGCGCACGAAGGACGTCATCTTCACGTCACCCTTGGTGAGCAGGTGCACGAAGGATTGATCGATCTTCAGCTTGTCGAAGGGGAATTTCCAGAGATAGGCGAGCGATGAGTAGCCGGTGCCAAAATCATCGAGGACAATTGCCACGCCCAAGGCTTTCAGGGCTTCGAGTTCGCGCATAACGATATCGCTATGCTCGAGGAACAGCCCTTCGGTGATCTCAAGTTCGAGGCGCTCCGGTTTAAGGCCGGTTTCGGCGAGAACATGAGCGACCACTTGGCTAATCGTCTCATCGCGGGTGGTGAGAGCCACAAACTGAGCGGGCGACAGATTAACCGCCACGGATAGGTTCTCGGGCCAATAGCCCGCGGTGCGGCAGGCCTCGCGAAGGGCCCATGTGCCAATCGGCGTGATGAGACCGATGTCCTCGGCAACCGGCACGAAGTCTTTTGGCGAAATGACGTGACCGTCATTGTCGACCATGCGCAGGAGCGACTCGAAGCCCTTCAGCTGGCCGGTGCGGGCCGAAACGACAGGCTGGAACAGGAGATGGAAACGGCCGCGATCTAGACCATCGCGGATCATCTGCTCCAACTCACGGCGCTCCTTGATCTCCTCATTCATGGTGTCGTCAAACACGACAAAGCCATTCTTGCCTGCGGCCTTGGCCTTGTAGAGGGCGGTGTCGGCTGCACGCATCATGGACGAGCGGTCAGTTCGTTGTGCGCCGCCGCGCATTACCCCTACGCTACCCGAAATGGATACTTCATGCTGTCCAAGGGTCATGGGTTGGGCAAGCGTTTCAACGATTTGGCTCGCAAGATCACGCGTTGCGGATTCACCAGGGCTATTGGTTTCAACGATGATGAACTCATCGCCGCCGAGCCGGCCAACCGTTTCATTGGGCCCGCAGACATCGAGCAGCCGTAGAGCGACCGTCTTCAAGAGCTTGTCGCCGGCCGCATGGCCCAGGCCATCATTGATCTCTTTGAAGCGGTCGAGATCGATGAAGAAGATCGATATGCCACTGCCTCGCCCGCCATTGGAGGCAATCGCCTTATCAATGATCGTGGTGATGCTCATCCGGTTGTGCAAACCGGTAAGGGAATCGAAATGCGCCATCACGAAAATCTGCTCGTCGGCGGAGCGCTTTTCTTCCGTTTTTGCCTCGACGGTCCGGGCAACCACCACAAGCGCTAGGGCAACGCCACAGGCAACGACCATGATGGACACGACAATCGTCCAGGCGCGCCGTTCGACACTTTGCAACTCGGCTTCAACGTTGCGGTTCACTTCCATCACCGCCCGGACATCGCCGACCTTCCAATCGGTCTTGGCGGAATTGGGTTGGCTATTGTGGCAGGAGACGCAGTTCTGGCTGGTAAACCGATCCGCAACCGCGATCCTCATGATGCGCTTGCCGTCTATTGTCTCGATACAAGCGACGGCCTCATCGGGTTTGGTCGCAAAGGCCTCCCACGCGCGCTCCTGAAAGGAATCCATCCGTCGGTCGGCCCGATTGGGCCAGGGATAGGGACTTGTCAGCGTGACGACGGTTGAGCCGCTCTGGAGCGAGCGTGCGGTGTCATGAACGAAGGTCGCGGGCAGCGGGATGGCCGCAGGATTGGTGGCATGATCGGCGCTCGCAACGATCCCGCCCCGGCCGACCACCTTTGCGACGATCGCGTCATTGTAATAGCTGCGGGTCGTCCTGACCTGATCGGCGACTTGGAGCGCTGACTGATAGGAGGTGTCGATGGCCGATTGGCGCATGGCATTGGGCAGATAGAAGGCAATCCCCAGAACGCCCAAGCTCAACACAGCGATGATTGAGATGACGAGACGCCACGTCAGGCCGGCATCAAGGGCCGGCGACGGCGGGCTTTCACCCTCGTCATGCTCGTTAATCCTCGCCGCCATCTGGCTCCGTCCCATGTCCTCAACCATCGAAGATACAGTGGGTCGGCGAAGATCAGGTTAAAGCCGCTGAAGGTTGGTATTATTCTCCAGCGAGAAAGAAGTGAATCGTGCCGTCTTTTCCAATCCCGAGACGCCAAAAGACCCATTTGTTAAGCGTCTTCATATCTCGCACGTCTTGAGCCGTCATAAGCCGGAAAAGGTCGACCTGCTGAGGCGGGGTCAACCGGTCGAGCGGCATGTGGGCGAGATAGGGAAAGACCACCATTTCGCGGGCTGTCCCGCGATCGACGATCGCGGCCGGCAGATCGAGAATATTGGCGAGGATCGCCAACACCTCATAGCCCTGACCATCGCCGGAGGCTTGCTGCCAGAAAGCGATAGGGTCGCGCTCTTGGCCCCGGGTAAAGATCGGATAGGTCTCGCTCGTTTGGAACGCCACATTGAGGCGCGAGATATCGCCGCTGCGAGCGGCGTCCAAAAGTCGCTCACGACTTCTGCGGACACGCGGATCGAGCGCGTCTGCATCAACCACTAACACAGACGGCTGAGCGGTCGCAGGCCGGGTCGCAGCAGGTGCCGGTCGCGGCACAGGCGCCGTCCCCGGCGCAGTAGGCGCTGCTGGCGGCGCGGGAACGGGGGACGGCGTTGCCGCAACCGGCGGAGGTGCGGGTGTCATCGGCGGCGCAGGGGCCTGAGCGCTAGGCGGCTCCGCTGGGGCCGTCTGGCTCTGTTCACCACTGCGTGGTGTGACGTCCCGGATGGCCGGACGCATGGGCGTTTGGTCGGGATTGAGCACAAGCGGCGTCAATCGCGATCGATCAGAGGGCAAGATTTGCGCGACGGCCACACCGAGAGCCAT
>JBAWYY010000427.1:0-2975 GCA_037143285.1 Alphaproteobacteria bacterium
TGCCGACCCGCGTTTACGAGGTGGCAAAATATGTCACCAAATGCGACGTCGGCGCTATGTATGTCGGTGGGATCGCGGCCAATAAGCAGCGCTTCGATCGCTGGCCGGCGGCCTTCCAAAAGGCGATCACCGAGGCCGGTAAGATCACCACCCAGAAGCACATTCAAGACGTCTCATCGCGCATCGAAGCGGCCGAGAAGGAAATGGTGTCCAAGGGTGCCATTATCACGACGCTGAGCGATGCCGAGCGCACCCGTTGGATTAATGGGCTGCCGAACATCGCTAAGACCTGGGCTGATACGTCGGGCCCGGCCTCGCGCGAAGTGCTCAACGCCTATTTCTCGGCCATCCGCGCCGCCGGTCAGACACCGGGCCGCGACTGGGCTCGCGAAGCGATCTCCTGAACCTTAAAGCCCTGGGGCCGGCACCGCGAGGTGTCGGTCTCGGGCTCCGCCTTGGCGCGCGCATTTCATTTACAGAACGGAGTTGCGGTATGGCCGATGACATCGACATGTCGGTGCTCGAACGGGGCACAGAGTCTGCCCCCTTTGATCCCATGCGGGCGATCCTGGATGCACTCGCGGCGATTGGCACGGTGTGGACCTTCGGCTTGATGCTGCTCATCTGCGCGGATGTGATTGGTCGATCTTTTCTCAACTTTCCCATCACGGGGGTTGCCGAAATCGCGGCCAATTCCGTGGTTGGCATCGTCTTTCTTCAGATCGGCGCCACCATCTACGCCCGCCGGATGACGCGGGCCGATTTCTTGATTGACCGCATCATCAAGCGGTCACCGGTCGTGGGTTTTGCGATCGAAGCGCTGTTTTTCCTTGTCGGCGCGCTCGTGATGGCTTTCATCGCCATGTCGGCATGGCCGCCCATGTGGGTGTCGCTCGCGCAGAGCGAGTTCTTTGGGGTGCAGGGGCTTTTCACCGTCCCAACCTGGCCGTTCCGCGGGCTCATCGTGCTCGGCAGTGCCGCAGGCGCGCTCGCCTACATCATGCTTTTCATCATTGAGCTCGGTCGCGTCCGAGCCGCAAGCCGGACCTGAATCCATGGAAGACGTCTCGCTCGGCTTTGCCCTCATTGGCTTGATGGTAGCCCTCATCGTCATGGGGCTTCCCATCGGCATTTCCCTCATCGCGCTTGGCGCCGTCGGCGTGTGGCTCATTCGCGATAACCCCGACCTCGCGTTCCGCTTTACGGCGCTCGCCACCTATTCCGGCATCCAGGACTACCTCTTCGCCACGATCCCGCTCTTCGTCCTGATGGGATTGCTGGTGAGTATCTCCGACGTCGGAAAGGACACTTTTGAAGTGGCACAGGCCCTGCTGCGACGCATTCGCGGCGGGCTTGGCATGGCGACCGTTGCCGCAAATGCGGTCTTTGCTGCGGTCACCGGGGTGTCGATTGCTTCGGCCGCCGTCTTCACCAAGGTCGCCGTGCCGGAGATGGTCCGCCACGGCTACACCATGCGCTTTGCCACCGGCACGGTCGCGGGCTCATCGATCCTTGGGATGCTGATCCCGCCCAGCCTTTTGATGATCGTCTATGGCGTGCTCTCAGAGGTCTCCATTGGCAAAATGTTCGTGGCCGGCGTCATTCCTGGCATCATGATCGCTATCGGTTTTGCGGTGATGATCTGGATTTATGCCACGGTCTGGCCGCACAAGATGATGGTCGATCCCTCCAAGATCGATGACGATTCCGCGCCCGTGATGAGCGGGATGGAGATGATGGTGAAATCCGTGCCCATCGCGGCGCTCGTCGTCCTCATCCTTGGCGGCCTCTATACCGGCTTCTTCACGCCCACCGAAGCAGGTGCTGTCGGCGCTGCCGGCGCGCTTCTTATTGCGCTGGTGCGCCGGCGCCTCGATGCTCCAAAATTCTGGCGCATTTTGAAGGAAACAGGCCTCGTCTCAGCCTCCATTCTCTTCCTGCTGATCGCAGCTGGCCTCTATTCGCGCATGCTCTCCATGGCCGGCGTCCCCAATGCGATCGGTGATTTCGTCGAGCATCTGGGTCTTGGTCCCTACGGCTTCCTGATCGCCTTCGTGATCGTGATCTTGCTGATGGGCATGATCCTGGATTCCACCTCGATCCTGCTCATTATGGTGCCCATTGGAGCGCCGATCGCCTCCGCCATGGGGTTCGATCTCATCCATTTTGGGATCGTCACGATCATTGCTGTGGAGATGGGACTGCTGACCCCGCCTTTCGGGATCTCGGTCTTCACCGTGAAGGCAACGCTCGCCGATCCAAAGGTCAGTATCGAGACGATCTTTGCGGGCTCAATGCCATTTGTGACGGTTATGGGCCTCGCACTCATCTTGATCGCCATGTTCCCGATCCTGTCGACAGCGCTTGTGCGTTGATTTCATCGATTGTGAGGCGCGACACCCATGCTCAGCTTTGACGAACATAACCTGACCGACGAGGTCCTAGCCCGTTTTGATGACTGCCCGGATCCGCGCCTTAAAACCATCGTCCAGGCTCTGGTTCGCCATAGCCATGCCTTCGTCAAAGAGGTTGAGCTGACCGAGGCGGAATGGGTGAAAGCGGTCGATTTCCTCACCCGAACCGGCCAAATGTGCGACGATAAACGACAGGAGTTCATCCTCCTATCCGATGTCTTCGGGGTGTCGATGTTGGTTGATGCGATCAATCACCGCATGCCCGATGGTGCGACGGAATCGACCGTCCTTGGCCCCTTTTATCTAGGCGAACACCGCGTCACGCCCTTCGGTGGCGATATCTCAGAAGGCGTCGAGGGCACGCCCTTCTTTGTGGAGGGAACAGTGTCCGGGCCGGATGGCGCGCCGATTGCGGGGGCTACCATCGACATCTGGCACTCCGATGACGATGGCCTCTATGACGCTCAAAAGGAGACGGAGGGCCCCTCTCTTCGGGCGCGATTCATTGCAGATAGTAACGGGCGCTTCGGCTTTAAATCTATCGTGCCCGCGAGCTATCCG
>JBAWYY010000428.1:0-2952 GCA_037143285.1 Alphaproteobacteria bacterium
CACAAAATAAAGGTGATACTCGGACGGGATCACAACCACGGTGCCGGGCGCTTCACCGCGGGTGAAAGCCACTTCCTGGCGCAGCCATTTCGGGTTGATGCCCTCCATATCCATGGACGGCAGCGAGACCGAGCCCTCTTGGCGCGGGCCATAGTCTCCGGAGACGGTGTTGGTGACGCAGCCGGCGAGAACCGCCGGTGCTGCAAGCACGAAAAACCGGCGCGACAGGCCGGTAAGATCAGTGACAGGCGTCGTATTGGTCGTGGCGTCGGTCATGGTGCGCGAGCTCAAAAGCTTGAATCACAGGGGATTAATTACGCAACGCGAACACAGTCACGGCTCGCCGCCTGAACGCTATCACGATTACGTGATTAAGGCGGGGGGAGGCGGAAATCAGGCTAAACTGTGGCTCATAGGCCACGGTTTAGCGGTTACGCCTGGATGTCGACCACATTGCCGGTGCCGGGGCGCGGCAGAGCGGCAATTTTCTTGGTGTCTGCCAAAGACTGTTCGAGGAGGCCAGCCACAGCCTCATCGCTCTTCGCCGCCATCTTGGTCATGGTGGCGGCAAGGCCCTGAGAGAGACCAATCGCCGACTGCGCGGCGAAGGACAACGCGATTGAACCGATCATGATTCTGATCGTGAGCGATTGTGACTAAGACTTGGTTAATGCGCGGGCATCGTGACATTCTGGCCACGTTATAGTGGCGCGCTTCGGTTTATGCTTAACGCGAGGTTAACTGCGCTGCCCTATGGCTTGAGATCGGGGCTGGCGGGTTTGCATCGCAGCCCGTCGCTCTTAGGTTCACCCGTGATGATCGCTTCACGAACCCTTCTCGCAAGCCTGGCGCTGGCGCTCTGCCTGGGCTTGAGCGCGGGCGCGGCTGAACGGGTCACGTCGGAACCACGGGTCACCACCAGTTCAATCGTCACCGGCGGCGCGCGGGCAGGCGCAACGGCGACCGCCTCTCGCTCGACCTTGCCGGCTGTTGCCTCTGCTGCGGCGCTGAGCGGCGACGAGAAACTCACCCGCCTCGTCATCGATCTGACCCGCGCGGTCGACCTGCGCGCCTTCGCGCTTGCCGATCCCCACCGCGTGATCGTCGACCTGGATGAGACGACTTTTCACCTGCCGGCGACCTTTAGCGCTGAACGACGCGGCGTGATCCAAGCGGTACGCTACGGCCTCTTTGCGCCGGGCAAATCCCGCATCGTCATTGATCTCGCCCAGCCCGCGACCATCGAACGGGCGCTTGTAGCGGAGGCCGAGGGGAGCACCCCGCCTCGTCTCATCCTTGAGCTCGCCCGCACCGATCAGGACGGCTTCCGCCGGGCCATGGCGGAACGCGCAACCTCCAATATCGCGCGTCGGGGTGACCGCGAAACCGTGACGCCACGCACCTCGCGCAATCCCGTGGCCGATGGGCCGCCGGTCGTCGTGATCGATCCCGGCCATGGCGGCATCGATGCCGGCGCTGTTGCGGTCAATGGCGCGGAAGAAAAGATCATGGTGCTCGATTTCGCCCGCGTGCTTCGCGACAAGCTGAATGCATCGGGCCGCTACCGGGTTGTCATGACCCGGGACCGCGACGTCTTCGTCCCGCTCGATGACCGGGTGAAGTTCGCGCGCGAAGCTCGCGGCGCGCTTTTCGTCTCGGTCCACGCTGATTCGATCTCGGGCGCGGAAGATGGTGCCCGTGGCGTGACCGTCTATACCCTGTCCGATACGGCGTCTGATGCCGAATCAGCCAAGCTCGCCGAGCGAGAAAACCGCGCCGACGCCATTGCGGGCCTCGATCTGCGCGAAGAGCCAACCGATGTCGCCGATATCCTCTTGGATCTCACGCGCCGTGAAACGCGGCTGATGAGCCACAATTTCGCGCGGACGCTTGCCGGCGAGATGCGTCAGGCAACCCGCATGCACCGGTTGCCGCTGCGTTCGGCCGGTTTCCGCGTGCTGCGCGCCCACGATATTCCCTCGGTTTTGGTGGAACTCGGCTTCGTTTCGAGCCCGTCGGACGTGGAAATGCTCACATCCGCCGCCTGGCGTGACCGAACAGCTGAAACGGTCGCCCGTGCGATCGATGCCTTTTTTGCCTTGCGCCGGTCGGGCCAACCTTCGGCGGCGCGCCAATGAAGCGTGGCAGGACTGTCTTAGTCGAGCCACACCTGCGCCATAGTCGGCGGGCACTTCGCGCGGCTGAGGGCTTCGTCGTTGTGTCCGTCGAGACGCTGTGATGTGTGTGCCGCGGCAGGGTGTGATAAAGTGATGTGGTTCGGGTCTGCGTTCGCGCGTCAGGCGAAACGGGTGCTCAACCCCGAGGGTATGGAATGAAACTGGTACTGCGCTTCTTCGGCTGGGCTTTCGGACTGGGAACGGTGTTGTTCCTTGTCGCAGCGGCCGGCATTGCTCTCTACATCACGCAAGTGACCAAGGAGCTGCCGGACTATACGACGCTGCGCAATTACGAGCCGCCGGTAATGAGCCGCGTCCATGCCGCTGACGGCCAATTGCTCGGCGAATATGCCCGCGAGCGCCGCCTTTATCTGCCGATCCAGGCCATGCCGCGCATGGTGGTTCAGGCCTTCCTCTCGGCCGAAGACAAGAACTTCTACAATCACAATGGCATCGACGTTTCGGGCATCGCGCGCGCAGCGCTGACCAATTTCCAGAACCGTGGGTCGAACCGCCGGCCGCAGGGTGCCTCCACCATTACCCAGCAGGTTGCGAAGAACTTCCTGCTCTCCGGCGAACAGACCATCGACCGCAAGGTGCGTGAGGCGCTGATCGCCATGCGCATCGAGGCCTCCTTCACCAAAGAGCAGATCCTCGAGCTCTATCTGAACGAGATCTATCTGGGCCTTGGCGCCTATGGTCTCGCCGCCGCCTCTCTCGTCTATTTCGATAAGTCGGTGCATGAACTGACGCTGGCAGAAGCCGCCTACCTTGC
>JBAWYY010000429.1:0-2920 GCA_037143285.1 Alphaproteobacteria bacterium
TTGGCGAGCGTTCCCTTGCCGGAGGCAGCCGGCCCATCGATGGCAATCACAAGCGGCCGGCTCATTCGATGGTCGCTCCGATCGAGCGCAGGAGCCCCGTGAAGTTCGGGAAGCTCGTCGCGATGAAGGCCGAGTCGTCCACCGTCATTGGTTTTTCGGAGGCGAGCCCCATGACGAGGAAGCTCATGGCGATGCGGTGGTCCATATGGGTCTTCACCGTGCCGCCGCCCGGCACATGGCGCTCGCCCTCCACGATCAGATCATCGCCCTCGATGCGATGGGGAACGCCGGCTGCGGCAAGGCCGTCGGCGACAGCGGCCAGCCGGTCGCTTTCCTTCACGCGGAGCTCATGAAGCCCGCGCATGCGGGTTGCGCCCTTCGCGAAGGCTGCTGCCACCGCCAACACCGGATATTCGTCGATCATGGCGGGCGCACGCGCCGCCGGCACATCCACGCCCTTCAGCGATGAGGCGCGGACGATGAGATCAGCCACATCCTCGCCGCTCTCCACCCGCGCATTGGTAACCGTGATGTCGGCGCCCATCTCGATCAGAGTGGTCAGAAGGCCGGTGCGCAGGGGGTTCATCATGGCGCCCGTGATGGTCAGTTCCGAACCGGGCACGATAAGCGCCGCCACGAGCGGAAAAGCCGCTGAAGAGGGGTCCGCTGGCACGCGCACGGGCGCAGGCTTCAATTCCAGTTGACCGGTAAGGCGAATGAGCCGGCCATGCTCGCCATGGGGTTCCACCACGACTTCAGCGCCAAAATGGGCGAGCATGCGCTCGGTGTGGTCGCGGGTTGCTTCCTTCTCGATGACGGTCGTGACGCCCGGTGCATTCAGGCCCGCAAAGAGCACAGCCGATTTCACCTGAGCGGAGGCAACCGGGCTCTCATAGGTCACGGGGATCGCGGTCTCGGGGCCTTGGACGGTGATGGGCAGGCGCCCACCCTCGGCCTGGCTCACGACGGTGAGGCCGAAGAGTTCGAGCGGGTCGAGAGCGCGGCGCATAGGGCGTTTGCGCAGGGAGGCATCGCCGTCAAAGGTCGCGCGGATCGGGTGCGAGCCCACAACCCCCATCATCAAACGGGCGCCGGTGCCGGAATTGCCGAAGTCCAGGGGTTCGCTCGGCTCCATCAAGCCGCCGACGCCAACGCCGTCCACCTCCCAGTGGCCGGGGCCGATGCGCTCGACCCGCGCTCCCAGCGCGCGGCAGACTTTCGCGGTGTTCAAGACATCCTCGCCCTCAAGCAGTCCCTCGATCACGGTGGTGCCGACAGTCAGGAGCCCAAACATCAAGGCACGATGGGAGATCGACTTGTCGCCCGGCACAGTGATAAGACCCTTGAGAGGGCCGCTGCGGTGGCTGGTGCTGGGGGTGGGCGTTGCTGTGTGGCTCACGGATAATCGTCCTCTTCTTGTGCCGCCTGCCTCTTGAACCGGACTGTCCCTCTTGACAAGCCGCGCGCTGAGGGCCACGTGACCGACCCTCAAGACATCTTTTATTGGCAAGGGAGTCCGCCGTGGCGAGACCCGAACTCGGCGTGAAGCGCATTTGCCCTACAACGGGCAAGAAATTCTACGATCTGAACCGCGACCCCATCGTGTCGCCCTATACCGGCGAAGTGTTGTCGCGGGCGATTTTTGAGCCCGTGCGTCGTGGCAGCTCTGCCGCCGCAGCGGCGCCGAAGCCGGCCGCGTCCGAGGATGATGAGGTCGAGTTGGAAACAGCTGACGCCGAACTCCTCAGCCTTGAAGAGGCCGATGCTGAAGAAGCGTCCCCTGCCAAGGTCGTCGTGGCCGATGACGATATCGAAATCGAAGATGACGACACCGTCGACGACACCTTCCTCGAAGAGGATGAGGATGACGCCGAGGGCGATGTCACCGACCTCATCGGCGACGCCGTCGAAGACGACGACGAGCCATAAGCATCTCCGCATGGCGGCAATGATCAGGCCTGCGACCCCTTGTCGCGGGCCTTTTCATTGATGAGGCTTTCGTGTGTCGGTTCATCTCGCTAGGGTCTGACCATGCTCGATAAACGTACGCCGCCTGCCCTGCGCGCGCCCTTCGCTAAATATTCCCATTCGGTCATCGTGCCTGCCGGCACGCGCATGCTGTTCTGTTCGGGACAGCTTGGCGTTGGACCCGATGACGCGATCCCCGAGAGCACCGAAGCCCAGGCCGAGCTTTGCTTCCAGGCCATCGGCGTGATGCTGACTGACGCCGGCATGGGCTTTGAGGACGTGGTGCGGATCAATGCATTCGTCACCGACCGTGCCCATATGAAGGACTACATGGTCGTGCGGGACCGCTATGCAGCGACCCCACCGCCGGCATCCACCCTCGTGATCGTCTCAGGATTCACCCGGCCCGAATTCAAGGTCGAGGTTGAGGTGGTTGCCGCCAAATTGGATTGAAGGGGCCAAGCCTCATGTTGCCGAAGCGCGCCTGGATCGACATGACCACTGAGGAGTTCAAGACCTCAGACACGGCGTCATGGGTGGCCGTCCTACCGATTGCTGCAGTGGAACAGCATGGGCCGCATTTGCCTGTTGCTGTGGATACGGCCATCGCTGAGGGCAATCTCGCCGCTGTCAGGGCCATTTTGCCGGAGGGCCTGCCGGTCACCTTCCTGCCCGTGCTCTGGTCGGGCAAGTCTAACGAACATATCTCTTTCCCCGGCACCATCACGCTTTCCGGCGAGACGCTGATCCGCGTGCTGATCGAGATCGGCGAGAGTGTGGCGCGCGCAGGCGTTCGCCGCCTCATCATCGTCAATGCCCATGGTGGCAATGTCTCGGCCATGGATATTGCGGCGCGCGAGCTGCGCGTGCGCGCCGGTCTCTTCGCGGTTCATGTCTCCTGGTCGCGGCTTGGCGCGCCGGCGGGCCTCATTTCGGACGCCGAGCGCACCCA
>JBAWYY010000430.1:0-2913 GCA_037143285.1 Alphaproteobacteria bacterium
GGTATAGCGGCCGTGCTGAACAAAATAGCGCTGGATTTTGGTGGGATCGACCCCCTTTGGATCATCGGGCGATGTCTTTAGAGGCTTGCTCAACATGCTCGCCCATTCCCGATCAAAGTCGATCAGCTGCTTGGCAACGGCCTGACGCTCGGCGGAATAGCTGTGGAGCAAGCTGGGCGGCGAAATCTTGCGCAGAACTGCCGCGAGCTTCCACCCGAGGTTGAACGCATCCTGCATGGAAACATTCATGCCCTGCCCGGCCTTTGGGCTATGGGTGTGGCAGGCGTCACCCGCAATGAAAATACGCGGCTCGCGCGTATCGGCGTGGTCGGCTGGCACGTCGTCGAATTTGTCGCAGAGGCGCTGGCCTATCTCATAGACGGACCACCAGGGGACCTCCTTCACCTCGAACCGATAGGGCCGAAAGATGCGCTGCGCCGCTGCAATCGAACGCTCCAGCGTAATGGCGCGGGCGGCCACCCGCTCATCGGCACGGAGCTTGTCGAGTTCGACATAGATGCGCACCAGATAGCCGCCCTCGCGCGGGATGATGAGAAGCGAGCCTTCGCCGGCCGATTGCACCAGCGCCTTCTTTCGGATGTCCGGAAAGTCGGTGACGGCCAAGACATCCATCACGCCCCAGGATTGATTGGCCGAGTCGCCCAGAAGTGTTTGCCCAATCGACTGCCGAACCCGACTGCGCGCTCCATCGCAGCCGACCACATAACGGGCGCGGACGGTCTCGGTCTCTCCTTCATGGCCGTCATCTGCCCTCTCGAAGGTCGCGGTCACCGGATAACTCTTATCGGATGCGGCGGGCTGGTCGAGCGCCACTGTGGTCAGCCGCCGCGAATAATGAGGCTCAAGCTCGTGGGCAGAATTGCGCATGACGTCGAGATAGAAGTCGTGGATGCGCGCTTGATTGAGGATCACATGCGGAAATGGTGAGATATCGTCTTCTACATCCTGAACAACGCTACTGCGCGAGACGGCATTCGGGTTTTGGGGATCAGGTCGCCAAAACGCTGTTTCGGTGATCCAACACGCCTCGCGCAACACGCGGGCGTCGAAGCCGAAGGCTGCGAACATCTCCATAGTTCGACACGCAATGCCGTCGGCCTGACCGAGCAGGAGCGGACCGTGCTTCTGGTCAACGATGGCGACGGTGATGTCAGGAAAAGCGGAAAGCTGAGCGGCAAGCGTCAGGCCCGCGGGCCCACAACCAATGATCAGGACATCGACCTCGGATGGCAGAGGCCTAAGCCCTTTGCCAGCATGCGCGTTGGGTGACCGGGCCTTTACATCGGGATCGCCCGGCCTGAACCCGTCGAGATGGAACTGCATGGCGAGACAAGCCTTCTCTCATCTCCAATCGCTCGCTACCGGCTCCAAACCGGATCAAGCGATTGGATTACTCTTTTGATGCAACCCGTTCGGACCGCCTCAACACCGATCCGTCCGGAGCCAGATCCTGCCGCTCAGTCCGTTAGCGGCAACGACGCGCGGCAGGCTCCTGCAGGCGCGAGAGGAAGCTGACGGTAACTTGTGTCCAAGCCTCCGGCTTTTCCCAAGGCGGCGTGTGGCCGGCCCGTTCGATCACGGCCACGCAGCTGTCGCCATGATCGGTAGCGATCTGGCGGATGACGGGAAACGGCACGATGTCATGGGTGCCATAGACCACGAGGGTCGGGACCTTGGTGCCAGGGTGATTTCCAGGCAGCGCCGGTGCCTCAAAGACGAGCTTAAACGCCTCGACCAAAGCCGCAGGGGACGCGAGCGTATTCTGGGCAAGGAATTGGTCAATATCATTGGCGCCAAGGTTCTGCGCCATAAAATAGCGCGGCGAATTGGCGGTAAAGAACGCCCGCCATTCCGGGCCGGTGGCGTTCTGATTGGGCAAGCCCTCCATGCGCTGAATGAAGGCTTTGATCGGGTCGCTCATGGCGGAGGCAACGGTGCGCGCCTGGGGGGCCGTGAGGACAAGCGCTTCAACGCGATCAGGATGAGTGGCCGCAAAATCCTGCGCGATCATGGCGCCGAGCGAATGTCCTGAAATCACCGCTTTCCGGATATTCAGACTATCCATCAACCCGACAAGATCCTTGACGAAGCCCGCATAATCATAGCCGGAAGCGGGCTTCGACGAGCCGCCGAACCCGCGCAAGTCATAGGCGATGACCTTATAGCCTGCAGGGAACTGGCTGCTCACCTTGTCCCACATGCGATGATCAAACGACCAGCCGTGGATCAGGATCACCGTCCGATCGCCAGTGCCTGCTTGCTTGTAATTGACGGTCGAACCGTCGGCCAAACGCGCGACATCAGCGTGGCTTGGGGTAATTGCACAAAGGCCGAGGCAAAACAGCCCCACAACGAACATCCACACGCGCCTCAAATCACTCATCTCGTTTTCTCCCATTGCGATCACTCGTGGATCGGCCTCTTCTTGCTCTGGTCCGGTATTGTGCAATCGGTTCATTTATAATGCCGTCGCGGGCTCGATCGGCGCTTATACTTCACCGATTTGCAGATCAATCCACCTGTATGTTTGCAGCCTTGATGATGGGGCGCCATCGGGAAATTTCTGCAGACATCAAGTCGCGAAGCTGAGCCGGTGTGCCGCCAACGGGCTGCATCATTTGGGCTCCAAACTTCTCTTTGATGTCGGGCAAGTGAATAGCGCGGGATGAGGCACTGTGAAGGGACGAAATGATGGATGCGGGGGTCCCGGCCGGCGCAATAAGAGCAACCCAGGCGTCCGCTTCCACATCGACACCGGCTTCCTTGAGTGTCGGCAGATCGGGCAGAAAGGGTGATCGGCTTGCGGTCGACACGGCAAGTAAGCGCACCTGGCCGGACGCGGCGTGAACGGCAATTGAGGCCGCGGGCAGGACGCCCATGTGAACGTCGTTT
>JBAWYY010000431.1:0-2909 GCA_037143285.1 Alphaproteobacteria bacterium
ACCGGACCGGCGATTTCGCTGGGCATGTTCGTTCTGGTCGCGCTCGTCCTTGAGCGCCGACAAGCCATGACAGGCACACCCCCATAGGAAAGGTTGCACACGCCATGACATTGCCTGACCAGCAGGACCTTGTTGCGGAAGCAGAGACGGGCTTCAACCTTGCCTTGAAGCTCTGCGGCAGTTGCCTGTCCTATCACGCGACACGGGGCTATCTGCGGGCAACGGGCCACCGTGCCGGGGTCTCGCTCGATGCGCCGATCATGATCGAGACGATGGCCGCGCTTGGTCCCCGTCGCGTTCTCGTGGCCGGTTCGGCTGATTCCGGCCAGTTCGCGCTTGTTGTAGCTGCCACGCCGGCAGACTGCCAGGTCGTTGTTGCCGACCAATGTGACACGCCGCTCGAACTCGTCCGGCAGAGGGCCGCCCGGCTGGGTCGGCTGGTGGAAACGTTCAAGACGGATCTGACGGATCGGGCCCCGGACGGATCCTTCGACCTTGTCCTCGCCCATTCCATCCTGCCTTTCATTCCGGACAGGCTGCGAAGCGCCTTTCTTGGCAACCTTGCGCGAGCCCTTGCACCGGACGGTCATCTGTTGCTCGTCAACCATGAGCGGAAAGCGCACAAGCACGTACGAAGCCCGGAGGAAGTCGTCGCCTGGTCCGGCAGCGTGCTGTCCATCATCGAGCAAAAGCGCATCCCCTTCCCCGCTGATCGTTCCCGCTTCATCGCGGAACTCAACAATTTCGCCGCCAGCGAGGGGCTTGGGTGGGAAGGCACGCGCCATCTTGACACACAGGAAGTGAAAACGTTGCTCGAAGCGGTCGGTCTGACGGTCGTGCGTGAATGGGGCTCGCCGGGACGCGATAACATCGGCGGCGTCGAAGCAGGTGCCCCCAAACGTCTGACGACAAACTATCTACTGGCGACGCAGGCGCGTTGAGGCGCTACCGAGCCATATCCTGCAGCGGTCCGGCCCATCCGTCGGGCTCCACATGGCACTCCTGTCCCGTCGCCGTCACGCGCACCAGGGATGCACGCTCGATCTGCCGCGCAAGCGCCGCCGCGGCGATCCGTGCCTCTGTCCACGTGCCATGGAACGGGAAAGATGTATCGGTACCCGGAACGCTGATGACGCAGTCAATAAGGGCATGGGGCATTTTCGGCACCTCGGTCTTCATGCATGCCACCGACAGGCGCAAATGCAAATACAGATGTGCCTCAGGGGAATCCAAAACAGTGCATCAATCGGAGCGCGCGCTGGCATCGGGCGCTTGATGTGCGGTATCCGACAATTTTGTTCACCACGCGTCACAAACGGCATGGGAACCATCGACTTCGTTGCGGGTCCGTCCTAGTGTCATTCTATTGCCGCGAGTAATTTCAGCAGCGGCAACCGAGAGACGGTTCAGCGCTCCCACCCGCGGCAATTGGCAAGGGAGTTCTCGATGGATCAGAAATCGACCGTTCTCATCGTCGAGGACGACTTCATGATTGCCGACATGACCGAAGAAATGCTGGTCCAGAACGGCTACATCGTGTGCGGCATCGCGCGAACGGTCAGCGAGGCCGTGGCTCTGGGCAAGAAGCACAGGCCAGACATTGCCTTGGTGGATTTTCGCCTTGCCGATGGCGGACTGGGTCCCGATGTGGCGGCCCAACTGACCGCCGTGCAACCGATCGGCATTCTCTACGTCACCGGCAACAACACCCAGGTGGGCATGCATGGCGCGCGCGGCGAAGCCTGTCTCGTGAAGCCCTACCGGTTCACCGACCTCCTCCGCGGCCTCGAGATCGTTGCGGGCATGGCTTCCGGCGGCGTGGCAACACCGCCTTTTCCCCGTGGCTTCCAGTTGCTTCGCCCTGAAGGGCCACCGCAGGCAGGGCCGAGCATGTGAACGACGCGATTCTGATCCGGACGCTCCTCCGCCAGCAGGCGGCCCTTGCCAGCTTCGGCAGCTTTGCCTTGCGTCAGAATGACCTTCAGGCCGTGCTGATGGAAGCGGCGCGGGTCTGCGCAGAGGGTCTCAGCGTCCGGTTCTGCAAGGTCTGCCGTTATCGGCCGGTCGAGAACGATCTGCTGATCATTGCGGGCTTTGGCTGGAAGGAAGGCGTGGTCGGACATGTCGTCTCGAAGGCGGATGCCAGTTCGCCTCAGGGGCTCGCTTTCACGACGGGGCAGCCTGCGATCTGCGGCAACCTCCAGTTGGACGTCCAGTTCAGGCTTCCCGACTTCTATGCCGAGCACAACATCGTTTCGACGATCGATGTGCTGATCAAGGGCGCAACGCAGCCCTTCGGCGTGCTCGAGATCGACAGTGACACAAAGCGCGCCTTCGACGAGCAGGACATCATCTTCCTGACCGGCTTTGCCAATGTGATGGCAGAGGCCGTCGCGACTTCCGACCGGACAAAGGTGCTGGAAACCACGATCGCCCAGATGAAGGTGCTGGTGGCCGAGAAGGATCGGCTGCTCGAACAGAAGAAGGTGCTGGCCGAGGAACTCCAGCACCGCGTTCGCAACAACCTGCAGCTCATCTATGGCATGCTGATCCGCCAGCTCGACGAAACCCGCGACAACAGCGGTGAGCGCGGCATTCGCGCCATCGCGCGCCGGGTCGCAACCCTTGCGCAGGTCTACGATCACCTTCTCGGCACGGAGATGACGCGCACGACCGATTTCGGCCACTATGTGCGTTCGCTGTGCGCCAGCCTGATCGATATCCAGCCGGCGAGCACCGCCATCACGCTCGACTGTGCGACGGAAGTGATCGTGCTGGACCTCGACATCGTCACGGCGCTCGGCATCGTCGTCGCCGAGCTTGTGGCCAACAGTTACGAGCACACCTTTCCGGATGGCGTGGGCGCAATCCATGTCAGCGTGGGCACCGATCCGGCCGATCCGACAAGG
>JBAWYY010000432.1:0-2904 GCA_037143285.1 Alphaproteobacteria bacterium
CGCTCGCCAATCGGCCGGGTGTTTCGATACCGCGTTTGGGCGAGACCGTTTCAGTGGGGTGGTCATCTCTTGCTGCCCATCTCTACCCCCTTTCGGCGCAGGCCTCATCGGCCAGCGCCTCGGCCCCATGATCAATCGGAGGTTCCCCATGTCGACCAAGAAAATGACCCCGTCAGGCACCCATGGCCTCGACCGCCGCACGCTCCTGGCCGGCGCCGGCGCGCTCGGCCTTGCGAGCTCCCTGCCCGTAACGAGCGCAAAGGCCCAAGCCGGCGGGCGCGTCGTGGTCGGCACCTGGGGTGGCGACTATGCACGCCTCCTCACCAAGAATGTCGAGGCGCCGTTCTTGGTGCCCAAAGGCTTTGAAGTGGTACAGGATCAGGCGTCCGACGGGCCGCGTCGCGCGAAGATGCGCGCGGAAGCCCGCCTGCCGCGCGGCACCAGCGACATTCAGGGCCTTTCCGCCGCCAATATGTTCGAGATGCATCAGGCGGGCCTTGTGGAAGCGCTCGACTATTCGCGCATCCCCAATGCCGCTAATCTCATTCCGGCGATGAAATATCCCTATGGCATCGGCCATATCTATTCGGCCAAGGTCGCCGTCTATAATCCGAAGCTCACCCCGCCGCCCGCGACCTATAAGGAAGCCTTCGATCCCAAGCATGGCTCCAAGCTCGGTTTCATCGACATCCAATATCAATTCGTCATGGTGGCGGCCGCACTCGCCAATGGCGGTTCGGTATCGAACATCGAACCGGGCAAGGAAGTGCTGCTGGCAGCCAAGCGCGCAGGCGCCCGGATCTATCCGACCAATGAGGCCTTTGCCCAGGCGTTGAAGACCGAAGAGATCCATGTGGGCTGCATGTGGAAGGCGCGCGTCGTCCAGTGGCAAAACGCCGGCATCTCGGTGGATTCAACGGTGCCCAATGAGGGCGTGCCTTTCTACATCTCCGGCTTCTCTATCCCGAAGAACTCGCCGAACAAGGCTGGCGCCTACGCCTATATGAACGCCATGCTGGAAAAGGATGCGCAAGAGAACTTCGCCATCGACATGGGCTTCAACCCGACGGTCACCAACGCCACTGTCGCGCCGGATCTGCAGAAGCGCATTGGCTTCACGCCCGACGAACAGAAGCGTTTGATCGATCTCGATTACGCCTATCTCGACAAGAATGACGCGGCGATGAAGGACTGGTGGGACAAGGTCTTCAAGGCCTGAGCGTCCCAAGCCTTGGCCAGCCTCACTGAGACCGCAGCCCCTGTCGCTCCGCCCCCGCGCCTGATGTCGCGGGGGAAGCGGCCGATTGCGGGCTTGTTGGTCGCGCCCGCGACGATTTTCGTCGCTTTGGTGATGATCGTGCCCGTCGCGATCCTCGCACGCTATTCGCTCAATCGGTTCGAGCCCGGCCGCTTCATGGTCGAGGCGGTAACGCTTGCGAACTACATCCGCTTCTTCACAGATCCCTACTACACGGACGTGCTGGTGCGCACGTTGCGCGTCGCCTCGATCACCACAGCCATTTGCCTCATCGCCGGCTTCCCGCTGGCCTATTGGCTGGCGCGAATGACCTCGCGCGCGAAGACCTTTCTGGTGATCCTGGTGGTCTTGCCGCTTTTCGTCGGAAATGCCGTGCGCGCGGCCGGTTGGATGACGGCCTTTGGGTCAAAGGGCTTCTTCAATGCGCTCTTCATCGGTCTCGGGCTGATCGATCAGCCCATCACCATCATGTACACCGAGTTCGCGGTGATCATCGGGATCATCGCGGTGAACCTGCCCTTCATGGTGCTGACCCTTCAAAGCGTGATTGAAGGCATCGACCGGCCGGTGGAAGAGGCAGCCCTGTCGCTCGGCGCACCACCCCTGACCGCTTTTCGGCGCGTTGTGTTGCCGCTAGCGATCCCCGGCGTGCTCGCGGGCTCGATCCTCACTTTCATTCTCGCCATGAACGCCTATGCCACGCCCGTCTTGCTGGGTGGTCCGCGCTTTCAAATGATGGGTCCGCTCGTCTATGGCCAATTTGCCCAACAGAACAATTGGCCCTTCGGTGCGGCGATTTCCTTCATCCTCATGAGCGTCACGCTTACATTAACACTCGTCTCTAACCTTCTGGTGCAAAGACGTTATCGCGGTCGCTAGCAAGATCGTACGATCACGCTTCGACGATCTGTAGCAACAGTCGACCGACTTGCCTTTTCAAACCAAACAGCTGTTGATTTGACGCCCGAGCTTAGGAAGGGACCGATGCCGCCAAGGGTCACCATCAGCGAATGCGGTCCACGCGACGGGCTGCAGATCCTGAAGCAGATCATGCCGACTGACGCCAAGATCGCCTGGATCGACGCGCTCTATCGGGCGGGATTGAGGGAGATTGAAGCCTGCTCCTTCGTGCCCGCGCATCTCATGCCGCAAATGGCCGATGCGGCAGAGGTTGTCCGTCATGCGGTGACCCTTCCCGGCCTCAACGTTCTTGCCCTCGTCCCGAATCTCAAAGGCGCGGAGCTCGCGATTGCCGCCGGTGCCCACACCCTGACGATCCCGGTATCCGGGAGCGAGGCTCATTCCCTCGCCAATGTGCGCAAGAGCCGCGCTGACATGGTCGCGGAGGTCGCGCGGATTGTTCGGATGCGTAATGAGCAGGCGCCCCACGTGAAGATCGAAGCGAACATCTCCGTCGCCTTCGGCTGCACGCTTGCGGGCTCCGTGCCGGAGGATGACGTTGTCCGCCTCGTTCACGCTCTCATCGACGCAGGCGTAGACGAATCCGGCCTCTCAGACACTGTTGGCTATGCCAATCCAGAACAGGTGCGGCGGCTGTTCCGCCGCGTCCGTGCCGAGATCGGCGACAAAACCGGCGCTGCGCATATGCACAATACCCGTGGTCTCGGGCTCGCCAATTGCCTTGC
>JBAWYY010000433.1:0-2903 GCA_037143285.1 Alphaproteobacteria bacterium
GCAAGGGCGCGATCACCTTCGATCGCGTGGCGCTTGATAAGGCGACCGCCTATGCCGCCGAGGATGCCGATGTCACCCTCCGCCTCTGGATGGTGTTGAAGCCACGGCTCGCGGCAGAATCAAAATCAACGGTTTATGAGACCCTGGAACGCCCGCTGGTGCCGGTTCTTCAACGCATGGAACGGCGCGGCATTCTGGTGGACCGCCAAGTGCTCTCGCGCCTCTCAGGCGATTTCGCCCAGACAGCGGCCCGTGTCGAAGCGGAAATTCAGGAGCTTGCGGGCGAACCGCTTAACCCCGGATCGCCCAAGCAATTGGGCGATATTCTTTTCGGTAAAATGGGGCTTTCAGGCGGCACCAAGACCAAGACCGGGGCATGGTCGACCTCGGCAAGCGTGCTGGAGGACTTGGCCGAACAAGGCGAGGTGTTGCCGCAGAAGATCCTGGATTGGCGCACCGTCACGAAGCTGCGGTCGACCTATACCGATGCCCTGCCGAATTACATGAACAAGACGACGGGGCGGGTGCACACCTCATTCTCGCTCGCCGCCACCACGACGGGGCGCCTTTCCTCATCCGATCCCAATATTCAGAACATCCCGGTCCGCACCGAAGAGGGCCGCAAGATCCGCACCGCCTTCATCGCAGCCCCCGGCATGATGCTGGTCTCTGCCGACTACAGCCAGATCGAGCTCAGGCTCTTGGCGCATATCGCCGATATTCCCCAGCTGCGCCAAGCCTTTGCAGATGGCATCGACATTCACGCCATGACGGCGTCCGAGATGTTCGGTGTGCCGGTGAAGGGCATGGACCCGCTGGTGCGCCGCCGCGCCAAGGCGATCAATTTCGGCATCATCTATGGCATCTCAGCCTTCGGTCTTGCCAATCAATTGGGGATCGCGCGCGAGGAAGCCGGCGCCTATATCCGCAAATATTTCGAGCGGTTCCCCGGCATCCGCGACTATATGGACGCCACCAAGAAGTTCTGCCGCGACAACGGCTATGTCGAAACGATTTTCGGTCGGCGCTGCCACTATCCCGCGATCAAGTCCGCCAATGCTTCCGAGCGCGCCTTTGTGGAGCGCCAAGCGATCAATGCGCCGATCCAGGGCTCTGCCGCTGACATCATCCGCCGCGCCATGGTGCGCATGGAGGATGCGCTGAGCGCCGCCAAGCTCGACGCCCGCATGCTGTTACAGGTGCACGACGAACTTGTCTTCGAAGTGCCGGCAAGCGAGGTCGAGCGTGCCATCCCGGTGATCCGCCAGGTGATGGTGGATGCACCGAAGCCGGCGCTCGCCTTGAAAGTACCGCTGGTGGTCGACGCGCGCGGCGCCGCCAATTGGGATGATGCGCACTAGAGAAAGCCAAACGAGCGCAGTCCGTTTCGCCTGCGCTCTTCTGCCGTCTCAGGTGAGCGGAATATCGGCCACATGCTGGCGGAAGGCCGGGCGTTCCATCAGGCTCGCGTACCAGCGCTGGACGTTCTTCAACTTCGGCGCTTCCGGGATCAACAGCCCGAAACGATAGCCAACAACCCCGAGCGGAATGTCGGCAACCGAAAATGTATTGCCGACCACATAAAGGTGGTTCTCAAGTTCCCGGTCGAGAATGGTCATGGCAGCGATGGTTTTGACCTTGCCGGCCTCGATGGCGGCCAAGTCGCGCTTTTCTGGAGGCGTGCGAACAAGGCCCCAGAACACCGGGGTGAGCGCCGCGCCCGCTTCATTGTGTTGCCAGTCCATCCACATATCGACGCGGGCCTGATCGGCTGTTGCGGTCGGCATGAATTGGCCATGCTTGCGGGCGAGATAGCGGCAGATGGCGTTGGATTCCCACAGGATCAGCCCATCGTCATTGATGGTCGGTATCCGGCCATTGGGGTTCATCGCCTTATAGGGCGCGTCCTGCACCATGCCGAAGGCGCCGCCGGCATCGATCCGCTCATGGGCAAGGCCCAGTTCGCCGACCATCCACATGACCTTCTGCACGTTCGACGAGTTATTCCGGCCCCAAATCTTCAGCATGGTCATTACCTGTCGCCCCTTTTAGCTGGTCGCTCATTTCTGGCACGTCGGACAATAGAAGGTCGAGCGGTTCGACTGCACGACACGTCTGACAATTCCGCCGCAGCCGGTTTTCAAACAGGGCTCATCTTCCCTGTCGTAAACCTGAAAGCGATGCTGGAAATAGCCGAGCTCGCCTGAGGTCTGCGCGTGATCGCGCAGCGACGAACCACCGGCCTCAATCGCTTCAGCAATGACCGTGCGGATGATCGGCACGAGTTGCTTGAGATGAGCCGTCGGCACGCCTGCTTTCGTGACCAGAGTTCCCGCTTTGCGGCGCGGATCGAGGCCCGCGCGGAAAAGCGCCTCGCAGACATAGATGTTACCCAGGCCCGCGATGATCGATTGATCGAGAAGGGCGGCTTTTAAGGGCGCGCTCTTGTCGCGAAAGGCCTCGGCCAGATAATCGGACGAGAGATCATTGCCCGTCGGTTCCACGCCGAGATGGGCGAAAAGCGCGTGTTCGGCGAGCTGCGAGCGCTCCGCCATGGTCATGAAACCGAAGCGGCGGGGGTCATTGTAAGTGACAGTTGCGCCAGACGAGAGGTGGAAGACCACATGGTCATGAGCGGCAAGCCGCGACCGCTCGTGATGAAAATCACCAACCGTTTGGGTTTCGACGCGGAACGAGCCGGACATGCCGAGATGCATGACGAGGACTTCCGGCTCTCCCAATGTGCCAGTTGGCGCATCCATTGACCTCGCCTCAGCGGGGGCCAGATCAACGAGAAGATATTTCGCGCGCCGCCCGAGGCTCGTGATCAACCGCCCTGTGAGCCGATCCTGAAACGCTTCAGGAAAGGGAAACCGCAGATCCGCACGGCGCACCTCAGCGCG
>JBAWYY010000434.1:0-2897 GCA_037143285.1 Alphaproteobacteria bacterium
CGGCAATGGCCGACATGCATGGGCCCCGTCGGGTTCGCCGAGACATATTCCACATTGACCTTGCCGCCGAGGCGGCTGGTGCCCCGGCCGAAGGCTTCCCCGTTCTTGAGCGCCTTGCTCAGCACGGCAAGCCAAGCACCGGGTTCGAGGGTGAGATTGATGAAGCCAGGCCCCGCGACATCGACGCTTGCAACAGTCTCAACGCCGCGCAACTTCACCGCCAAAGCCTCGGCCAGATCGCGCGGTTTCATGCCGGCCTCTTTGGCAAGCACCATGGCGGCATTGGTCGCGAGATCGCCATGCGAAGCCTCGCGCGGCGGTTCCACCACGATCCGGTCTAACTGAGGCGTGCCGCCCACGACCCCGTCACGCTGCAAAGCAGTCACGGCATCGCGCACATGGAGGGTGAAATCGGCGAAAAGGTTCATGGGAACGGCGGCCTTCGGAATGGGGACCCGCCGCTAGCGCAGATCGGGGGTGCGGTCAAACAGGCGGCGATGGGTATCAAGGGCATAGCGGTCGGTCATGCCGGCGATGTAATCGGCAACTCGCCGGGCGCGGCGGGCCTCGTCAAGTGTTTCGATCCCTTGCGACCATTCAAGCGGAAGCGCCGCCGGTTCCGCCAACAAGGCCCGGAACAGGTCGCGAACGACGGAGGCTGCTTGCTCACGAACTGGCAAAACGGTCGGATGACGATAAACATGCGCAAAAAGATAAGCCTTCAGCGACTGATCATGTGCAGCCACCTGATCTGAGAAGGCAATCACCGGGGCGCCGGCCATTCGTATATCGTCGGCCGTGTTGGGATTAAGCGAGGCCAAACGTTCGCGGGAGACCGAGATCACATCCTCGACCAAGTGAGTGATCACGCGCCGAGAAAGCTCATGGATCAGACGCGTCCGCTCCAAGTTCGGATAGAGTGCGCGAATGTGACACACGATCTCCCAGAGGAACGGCACCTCCTCCAGATCATCGATGGAGAAAAGACCTGCTCGCAGGCCATCGTCGATATCGGCGGCGTCATAGGCAATATCGTCGGCGAGAGCTGCCACCTGCGCCTCGGCACTCGCGTGGGTGCTAAGATCGAGAGGATGCAAAGCGTCATATTCCAGGAGCGGCTCGGGAATGCCGCGCTTGCGATAGCGTTCGGTCGGCTCGCCATCTGCGCCGATCAAAGGACCATTGTGCTTCACGAGGCCTTCAAGGGTTTCCCAGCACAAGTTTAGCCCATCAAAGGTGGCGTAGCGCCGCTCAAGCCGCGTCACGATGCGCAACGACTGGGCATTGTGGTCGAAGCCGCCAAAGGCGCGCATCACATCATCAAGCGCATCTTCGCCCGTATGGCCGAAAGGGGTATGGCCGAGATCATGGGCAAGCGCGCAGGTCTCTGCCAAATCCTCATCAAGGCCGAGCGCGCGAGCAAGCGACCGAGCGATTTGCGCGACTTCGATCGTATGGGTGAGACGCGTGCGATAATGGTCGCCATAGGGCGCCACAAAGACTTGCGTCTTGTGCTTCAGGCGGCGGAAGGCCGTCGCATGCACGATGCGGTCGCGGTCGCGGTGGAAATCGGTGCGGGTGGGTGACGCCGGCTCTGGAATGAGGCGCCCACGGCTCATTCTGGCGTCGGCGGCAAAAGGCGCGAGCGCCGGATAGAAATAGCTCGCGACTGCCATGCCCCTCTCCCGAATTGACCCGAGGCCCTGTCGCACATACCTATCGGGAGTGCCGGCCGCAAGCGCGGTCGGGCTTTCACGCGTATTTCCGGCCTTGAACCGGGGAGACCACCATGTCCGAAGTCATCGTAACCGATCGTGCCGCGGCACGGATCGCTAAAGTTCTGACGAGCGAGCCTGCGGGCTCCATGCTCCGTATTACCGTTGAGGGCGGCGGCTGCTCGGGATTTCAATACAAATTCGGCTTTACCACCGACAAGTCGGCCGAAGATCTCGCCATTGAGAAGAACGGCGTCGTCGTGCTGATCGATGACGTGTCGCTGCCCTTCATGACCGGAACGCAACTCGATTGGGTCGATGACCTCATCGGCTCTGCCTTCAAGATCTCAAACCCGAACGCCACGGCAAGCTGCGGCTGCGGCACCAGCTTTTCGGTATGATCGCGCAGCGCGACCGGGCGGGATATTGTGGGACCCGACAGATTCGTGCTCGAGGCCCCGGATGATCATCGCCACCTGGAACGTCAACTCCATCAAGGTCCGGGTTGAGAATACGCTCGCCTGGTTGAAGGAGCGCAACCCGGACGTCGTCTGCCTGCAGGAACTGAAATGCGTCGATGAGGCCTTCCCTCGCGAAGTATTCGAAGCTGCCGGCTACAACGTCGCGACCCACGGGCAGAAAACCTATAACGGGGTCGCGATCCTCTCAAAGCGCCCCCTTGAGGACGTCGCGCGTGGCCTTCCGGGCGACCCAAGCGATGAACAGGCGCGCTATATTGAAGGCGTGATATCCACCGAAACAGGCGCGATCCGGATCGCCAGCCTCTACTTGCCCAATGGCAACCCGCTGGGGACGGAAAAATTCCCCTATAAGCTCGGTTGGATGGCGCGGCTGAACGCCCATGCGAAAGGGCGTTTGGCGCTCGAAGAACAGTTCGTTTTGGCAGGCGACTACAACATCATTCCCGAGCCCAAAGACGCAAAGACGCCTGCGAACTGGACCGGTGACGCGCTATTTCAGCCGGAATCGCGCGCGAAATTCCGGGAGCTCACCGCTCTCGGGTTCACTGATGCTTTCCGTGCCTGCGACGCGAGCCCCGGCCTTTATTCGTTCTGGCATTACCAGGCCGGCGCCTGGCAGCGTGATGAAGGCATTCGGATCGACCATCTGATGCTCTCGCCACAGGCGACTGACGGCTTAAAGACAGCCGGCATCGATAAG
>JBAWYY010000435.1:0-2895 GCA_037143285.1 Alphaproteobacteria bacterium
GGCGACTATGTGACGGTCGGCGGCGAGAGCCGTCACGTGGTCGGCTATATGAAGGACTTTCTGTTCGCACCGGAACAGAAGGGGACGCCGGTGGGCGTGCTCTCAGGTGGGGAGCGCGGGCGGCTCTTTCTGGCCCGCGCGCTGGCAAGCCCCGCCAACCTTCTCGTGCTCGACGAGCCGACCAACGACCTCGACCTTGAGACGCTCGATCTTCTTGAGGAAATGCTCGCTGATTTTCCTGGCACGCTCATCCTCGTCTCCCACGATCGTGACTTCCTCGACCGCGTCTGCACGGCGGTGCTGGTCTCGGAAGGCGAGGGGCGCTGGGTCGAATATGCCGGCGGCTATTCCGACATGCTGGTTCAGCGCGGCGCGGGCGTTGCCGCACGGCGCATCGAGAAGGCTGAAGCCTCGAAATCGGCTGATGGGGCGAAGGCGGGCGAGCGCGCGGCCGACAAGCGCAAGCTCTCCTTCCGCGAAAAGCATGACCTCGACCAATTGCCGGCAACCATGGCAGCGCTCGGCCGCGATATCGCCAAGGCCCAGGCGATCCTTGCCGATGGCGGGCTCTATGCGAGAGACCGCGCGCTGTTCGACAAGGCGACTGCAGCCCTTGCCAAGGCGCAGGCAGCCCTCTCAGCCGCCGAAGACCGCTGGCTGGAGCTCGAAATGCTCAAAGAGAGCTTGGAGGGGTAGATTACCCCTCGACCGTGAAGGTGAGGCCGGCATGGCTGACGAGCCGCTTCACGAGCGGCGCGCCGAGCGCCGGCGCGGGCGTGAAAATGCCGCCCTTGGTGAGCGGCGCATCACGCACGAGGCTGATCGCTGATTCCGCGATCATCTTCGAGGTCGACCCATAGCCTGGGTCCTTGTCGCCGGTGACGACCGCGCGGATCGAGCGGCCATCGGCCATTTCGCCAATGAACAGAACGTCGTAGAAGCCGGCCTCGCGCTCTTCCTTGCTCGGGCCCTCGCCGGGTTTCGGGCCATCCTCCGAGCTCATCGATTTGTCGGCGGCCACCGCCTTGGCAATGGCCTCGCCCTTATCGCCCGGACCGGTCACCAGCATCTCGTCATAGAGAAAGTCGGTGCCATAGGGATGGGCGCCCAAGAAATTCGAGCGGTGGATGTTGCGGGTGTTGATCGCCGCCATCATAAAGGGCGCGACCCAGGCATTCAGCGCCGGATCGATCTCGGGCTTCATGCCGCTCGGCTGTTTCGGGCCGGTGAAACCGGGGGCAAGGGAAAAGGGATCGCGCAGCAATTCGAGAATGCGCGGGTCCTTGGCAGCCGCCGCCATGGTGGCCTTGAAGCTTGCCGCCGTGCCGCCGGAAAAGGTGCCCTTCATCTTGCGCACGCGGCCCTTCACGCGCGGTGCCGGCGCGCCAAAGCGAGCAATGGCCGCGCTCTGCAGGAACTGGACGCCGAGGTCGAAGGGGATCGAGTCAAAGCCGCAGGAGAAGACGATGCGCGCACCCGAGGCTTTGGCCGCGGCCTCATGGGCATCGATCATCAGCCGCATCCAGGCGGGTTCACCGCAAAGGTCGACATAGTCGGTGCCGGCCGCGGCGCAGGCGCCGACGAGGTCGGAACCGTAGAGCTGATACGGGCCAACGGTGGTGATCACCACCTTGGTGCGCCGGGCCATCGCGGCGAGCGAGGCCTTGTCGTCGCCATCGGCGGCGATCAGCGGTATGGATGCGGGCGCGCCGATTTCTGCGCGCACAGCTGCGAGCTTATCAAGGCTGCGGCCGGCCATGGCCCAGCGGATCGAAGTGTCGGAGGCAGCACCCTTGGCGAGATATTCCGCGACCAGCCGGCCCGTGAAGCCGCTCGCGCCATAGACGACCACATCGAATTCGCGCGCGCTGGACATGGGGCTGATCCTTGTTCTTGAGATGTGTTGATTGGAGTGAGGCGTGAGGTTCTAGCGGTAAATGCTGGATGCGGCGAGCCTGAAGAACGACCGATGGACCGCCCTCGCCTCAACGCCCGACAGCATAGGCCTGCATAAGGCGCGGGGTTGCGGCAGCCCGCAACAACCCGTCCCGGCCCTTTTCGGCGGCGACCAAGCGTCCAACGGTCCAGGCCGGTGCCCGCTCCACCTCGTGGCCGCGCGCGGCGAGGGCGGCAAGGGCTGCCTCGCCGATATTCTCCTCCACCATCAAATGGCCCGGCCGCATTTCGCGGGGATAGAACGAGGACGGGAAGGACTGGGTGTGGAACAGCGGCAGGTCGATCGCCTCCTGCAGGTTCAGCCCATGGTGGGCGCGGCGCAGGAACAGCGTCATCTGCCATTGCTCCTGCTGGTCGCCGCCGGGCGTACCGAAGGCAAGGCGCGGCTCGCCATCTTCGAAGGCGAGCGTCGGGGTCAGCGTCGTGCGCGGCCGCATGCCGGGTTTGAGCGAGATGGCATGGCCCTCTTCGAGCCAGAACATTTGCGCGCGCGAATTTAAGGGGAAGCCGAGTTCCGGAATGACGGGCGAGGATTGCAGCCAGCCGCCCGAGGGGGTCGAGGCGATCATATTGCCCCAGCGGTCGATCACATCGATATGGACCGTGTCGCCGCGCCGCCCGGACGAGAGCATGGCCTGCAAGGTCGGCTCGCCATAGGTGCCAGTGGTTTGCGGCGTGGTGCCAACCATGCGGATGCGCGAGCGCATGCGCTCCACCTGTGCTTCAAAGCCCGGAACGATGCCCGGCCGCAAATCGCGCGAGGCGGTCTCGCCCAGAAGCGCACGGCGGGCTGCGCCATAGGCATCCGACAGCAAGGTCTCCATCGGCACATCGACGAAATCGGGGTCGCCGTAATAGGCCTCGCGGTCGGCGAAGCCGAGTTTGAGGGCCTCCGTCACGGTATGCACGAAGTCGGGACTTGCCGGACCCATGGCGGCG
>JBAWYY010000436.1:0-2892 GCA_037143285.1 Alphaproteobacteria bacterium
GTGCTTGACGCTGGTGGCGCCGCTGGAGCCCTTGGAACAGGCGCTCTCGGCCTATGCGCCGTCCTTCAACGCGACGCTGCGCGCCCGGATCGCCGCGCGCCTTGGGGTGCTGCCGGGCAGTGCTGAGGAAGGCGACCAGTTGGTGGCCGCGACCTTCGGCTTCATGAAGGCGACGGGGGCGGCCTTCGAGCGCACGATCTTCGACTGGCATGGTGGTACGGCGCGCGCCGCCTTCGCCCGCCACAGCCCGCAGGCAGCGCTCTATACGGGGGAAGCCTTCGACCGCTTCTATGCAAGCCTCGACCGCCACGGGCCGCGCGGGTGGGACGAGCAGGCGACACGCTATTTCGAGGGCGAGGCGCCGGCGACCCTGCTCATCGAAGAGGTGGAGGCGCTCTGGGCCCCCATTGCGGCCCATGACGATTGGTCGGCCTTTGAGGCGAAGCTCGCGCAGATCGAGCGCGCCCGCTTGGCCAATGGCATTGTTGGGCGCAGCGGCCTCGAACGGGGCTGAGCGCGGCGCCTTAGCCCTCACCCCGCGCGAAGTGCTGCCATCACAGCCTGAATATCCGCCGGCGGCTCGCTGGAAAACACCAAGCCCTCGCCGGAGCGCGGATGCTCAAAGCCGAGCACGCCCGCATGCAGCGCTTGTCGGCCAAGCGCAGTCAACGCCGCCTGAGCAGCCGCCGGCAATTTCGCCGCCTTGGTCTTGAACCCCGTGCCATAGGTCTCATCGCCAATGATGGGATTGCCGTGATGGGCCATATGCACGCGGATCTGATGGGTGCGCCCGGTCTCTAAGCGGCAAAGCACCCGTGTCACGATGTCATGGGGGAAGGTCTCCTCCCGCGTCACATGGGTGATGGCCTCACGCCCGCCCGCCCTCACCGCCTGCTTCTCGCGATTGCGCGGGTCGCGGTCGAGCGGCGCATCGATGGTGAAGGCCGGCGCGCGCGGGACGCCCCAGACAAGCGCGATATAGGCGCGCACCAAGGGCCCCTCGCGACCATGGTCGGCAAATTGGGCGGCAAGCGAGTGATGGGCGGCATCGGTCTTCGCCACCACCATCAGCCCGCTCGTATCCTTGTCGAGCCGATGGACGATGCCCGGCCGCGCCACCCCGCCAATGCCGGAGAGGCTCTCGCCGCAATGGGCAATCAGCGCATTGACGAGCGTGCCGGTCCAATGGCCGGCGGCGGGATGCACCACCAGGCCCGGCGGCTTATCGATGACGATGAGGTCTTTGTCCTCATAGACAACGCTCAAGGCGATATCTTCGCCGAGCGGTTCGGCGGCAATCGCCGGGGGAACATCCACCGCCACAACATCGCCCGCGTTGACCCGGTGGCCCGCCTCCGTCATGGTCCGCCCGCCGAGCGTCACCCGGCCCGCCTCAATCAGCGCCTTCAGCCGGGTGCGCGAGAGATCGGGCAGAGCGCGCGCCAGCACCCGGTCGAGCCGCTCGCGGCCCTCTTCGGGTCCAACCGTCACGTCCCGCACCTCGCCTTGATCGTTCAAAGTCAGCCCTCGCCCATGTCGTCGAAACCGCAAGACCCCAAAACCCTCGATCTCGAGGGTCTCGACCCCGCCCAACAGGCAGTCGTCGGCCGCATCCGCCGCATCTCGATCATTTCAAGCCTGATCATGATCGCCGGCGTCGGGTCCATCCTGGTGGTCATCGGCTATAGGCTCTATGGCGGTCAAGGGCCATCGGGACCCGCGCGGCTCTCCACCATCGAGGCAGGCCCCGGCCGGGTGATCTCGGCTGTGGCCGCCGACGGCCAGCTCACCGTCACCTATGAAGGCCAGGGCGCACCGGTCATCGTGATTTACGAGCTGAAATCCTTGCGCGAAACCCAGCGCATCACGGTAGGCGGCCCACAGGTGCCACGGCCGTGAGGGGGTGGGTCTTCCGCTCGCCACCGCTTTCAGCACCATACAAGCGTCTGCGGAATTCAAGTTAAAAGGGGTGAGCCGGGTGACACGCAGGGGGGCAGGGAGAAACTGCGCCTAGCGGAGGCCTCGTTTCTGACGCTCGCAGGCGGGCTTTTTACTATCGTCACCCCCGCACATCCAGGACTTCGGCTCCTCGTGCCAAAGCCCCCTCGCCCACCGTCCTTGACCTTAGCCGGCTCAAGCGCGTATGACCCACGCCTTCCCGCGGCTCCCTTCGTCTAGTGGCCCAGGACGTCGCCCTCTCACGGCGAAAACAGGGGTTCGACTCCCCTAGGGAGCGCCAGGGATCTTGCCGACCAGCTAAGGTCGTGAGCAAGAGCCGAAAGGTCCCCTCCCCCCTCACATCTGCGCGGCATTGGCGAAGAAGAGCTGCTGCCCATTGATGCGATAGTCGTTGATGGTCTTCTGCCCCTCGGCGGACACGAGCCAATCGATGAAGGCTTGGGCGTCGGCCCGCTTCACATGGGGGTGGCGGGCGGGGTTCACGAGGATCACGCCATATTGGTTGAAGAGGCGCTGGTCGCCTTCCACCACGATCTCCAACTCGCCGCGATTGCGGAAATTGAGCCAGGTCGCCCGGTCTGCGAGCACATAGGCGCCCATGGCGCTGGAAATGTTCAGGGCCGCGCCCATGCCCTGGCCGATCTCGCGATACCAGGGGCCCTTGGCCTGTTCGATGGGGATGCCGGCGGCGGTCCAGAGGCTGAGTTCAGCCGCATGAGTGCCGGACCGGTCGCCGCGCGACACGAAGGGCGAAGCCTTAGTCCGGATCGCGCGCAGGGCTTCCGCGATGTCCTTCGAGCCCCTGATGCCCGCGGGGTCCGAGCGCGGCCCGATCAGCACGAAGTCGTTGTACATGACGGCCTTGCGCTCCACGCCAAAGCCCTCCTCGACGAATTTCTTTTCCTGTGCCTCAGCATGGACGAAGACCACATC
>JBAWYY010000437.1:0-2891 GCA_037143285.1 Alphaproteobacteria bacterium
GGCATCAAAGTGGTCGAGTTCACCCATATGGTGATGGGGCCGACCTGCGGCATGATCCTTGGCGATCTCGGCGCTGATGTGATCAAGGTCGAGCCCTTGACCGGGGACAGCACGCGCCGCTTGATCGGCTCCGGTGCCGGTTTCTTTGCGACCTTCAACCGCAACAAGAAGAGCCTTGCTGTCGACGTGAAATCGGCCGCCGGGCGCGAGATCGTGCTGAAACTTGTCGGCCATGCCGACATTTTCAGCGAGAATTTCAAAACGGGGACGCTGGACAAGCTAGGCTTCGGCTATAAGGCGCTCTCAAAGCTCAACCCGCGCCTGATCTACGTTGCGCACAAAGGATTCCTGCCCGGCCCCTATGAGAACCGCACCGCGCTCGATGAGGTCGTGCAGATGATGGGTGGCCTCGCCTATATGACGGGCCCGGAGGGGCGGCCCTTGCGGGCGGGCTCCAGTGTCAACGACATTATGGGTGGCATGTTCGGCGCGCTCGGCGCGATCGCGGCGCTCGCCCAACGGGATCGCGCTGAAACGGGCACGGGACGCGGCATGGAAGTGCAGAGCGCGCTCTTTGAGAACAATGTGTTTCTGGTCGCCCAGCACATGATGCAATTTGCGGTGACAGGAAAGCCTGCCGCCCCCATGGCAAGCCGCATCGCGGCCTGGGCGGTCTATGACGTGCTCTCGGTCAGGGATGGCGAGCAGATCTTCCTCGGCGTCGTCTCAGACACACAATGGGGCCTGTTCTGCGACGCCTTTGGCTATGCGGATCTCAAGGAGGACGCTCGGCTCACAAGCAACAATGATCGGGTCAAAGCCCGCGAATGGCTGCTCCCGATCTTGCGTGAGCGGCTGGCACCGCTCGCAGCCGCAGAGATCGCGGCACGGTTCGAGGCGGCCGGCCTGCCCTATGCACCGATTTCAAAGCCGCACGAGCTCTTTGATGATCCCCATCTCGTCGAAACAGGCGGGCTTGCGAAGACGAATGTTCCGACCGACGCAAGCGGCGCTCGCCGGTCGATCGAAACGACGACCCCCCTCCTGCCGCTCACGCTCAATGGCCAACGCCTTGGCCTGCGCGCGTCCCCGCCGTCGCTGGGTGAGAGCACGGCGGCGATCCTGAGCGATCTCGGCTATTCGCGAGACGAACAAGCCAGGCTCGCCGCAGATGGCGTGGTCGTAATGGGCGACGATTGCCTCGACTAGACGGCATCAGTTCCGGGCAGATCGGCTTTTCGAGCGACGACAAACTCCCTGATGTCCTTGCCGACTGTCCCGTGTCGCGCGCGCTCTTCAATCCTGAACCCGGCATTCGAGAGATCATTCACCAGTTCCTCGGCTGAGAAGAACGATACGAAGGGCGCCTTGCCGATCAACTGAACGACCGGAATGGCGAAGCGGATCAGCGGATTCATTTCTGACACGCATGGTGTCTTGGAAATGAACAGGCCGCCGGGCTTAAGCATTCGGTAGACGCTCGCAAGCGTTGCGTGTCGATCGGTCACGAGGTGCAAGAGATTGAACGCTAGCACGACGTCAAATGACGACTCCTGGCCGGCCGTGTTCTCAGAAGCTGAAACGATGAAATCAACATTCTGACAGGCGCACTGAACAGCCTTTTCGCGCGCGATGGCGATCATTTCGCTTGAAACGTCGCTTGCAACGAGATGCCCCGCCGAAGGGGCCAGAAGCAGAGCCGTCTTGCCCGTGCCGCATCCAATCTCGTACACCCTCATTGAGCAATTGAGAAAGGAGCGGGTCCGGGTGATTGTATGATCGTAACCAGCTTGGTCTTTGATGGGGGCAGCGGCGTATTTCCGGGCAATTTTGTCCCAGAATTTTGCGTGTTCGACATGTCGAGGCATTGAGATCTCCGTTGAGATAGATCCCTAGCACATGCATTTTTCGATGATATTGCGCATATTTGCAGAAACTATATACGAATTCGTATGAATACAATGGATTGGAACCAAGCGCGGGCCTTCTGCGCCACGGCGGATGCCGGCTCGCTTTCAAGCGCAGCCAGGCGTCTTGGTCTGACCCAACCTACCCTCTCACGACAAATCGCAGCCCTAGAATCTTCGCTGGGCGTCGCGCTCTTTGAAAGAATTGGCCGGCGCCTCGTCCCAACCGAGGTTGGCATGAGCCTCGTCGAGCATGCTCGCGCGATGGCGTTTGCCGCTGATCGCCTGGAAATGGCGGCCGCAGGCCAGTCGCAGGACGTGTCGGGTCGTGTCACGATCAGTGCAACCGACGCGGTCTCGGCCTATCTTCTGCCCGAATTTCTGAAGCGGATTCGTGAGACAGCGCCGCAAATCACGATTGCTATCCTCGCCTCAGACTCCATCAGCGATCTTCGACGCCGCGAGGCCGATATCGCCATCCGCCATGTTCGGCCATCCGAACCGGAATTGTTCGCTCGGTCCCTAGGCGAGATGTCAGCGCATTTTTACGCCGCAGAGAGCTGGATTGCAGCGAATGGAACCCCCGCCTCTCTCGCAGCGCTTCGCCCCGCCGATCTTCTTGGATTTGAACCCATCGATCAGTTCAGCACACATGTGAAGGCTATCGGCTTTCCGGCAGCTCAAGACGATTTCCGAATCGTCTCTGCAAATTCCGTCGTGCTTTGGGAGATGATGCGGCAGGGCCACGGGATCTGCATCATGCTCCAAGCGATCGCTGAGAAATTCCCAGACGCCGTACGCCTTTTCCCCTCGATGCCAGGGGTGCAAGTGCCGATCTGGCTCGTCAGCCACCGTGAGCTTCACACAAGCAGACGTGTGCGCCTGGTGTTCGATGGTCTTGCGGGTGAGATAGGTGGCAGAAATGGCGCGCCCTAGGGGATTCGAACCCCTGGAACCAACGTGCAGGGCTGGTGTCCTAAGCCC
>JBAWYY010000438.1:0-2887 GCA_037143285.1 Alphaproteobacteria bacterium
CCTATACCGGCGAGTTTGAGAAGACGCTCGCGCCTGAGATAGCCCAAGAGGTGATCCCGGTCCTCTCTTGGCAGCTTGCGACCTCGCCGATCTCAGACAATGTCCGGCGCACCATTATCCCCGAACGACAAGCCATGTCCGACACTCACCGCGAACTCTATTTCGCCCGGTGGGATGCGCGCGGCCGCCTCGTCACCGGCGGTGCCGCCATGTTGCCGGGTGCCGGCGGCGCCAATCTCCGCGCCCATGTCGGCGCGCGACTGCAAAGGCTCTGGCCGCAATTGGGCGAAGTGACGTTCGACCATGTCTGGTCGGGCTATGTCGGCATGACGCCAGACAAGCTGTCGCGGCCCGATGTCGTCGGCTATCCCCGCATCCATCGCTTGGGGCCGGATGGCCTTGCCTGGGTCGGCTGCAATGGGCGCGGCGTCGCGCTCTCCATTTCCATGGGCCGGGAATTTGCCCGCGCGGTGCAAGGGGCGGCCGACAAAGACCTGCCCTTGCCCTTCTCGACCCCGAAGCCCCAGCCCATGCAGGGGCTCATCCGTCGCATCGCACCCTTCGCTCTGCCGCTTTATCGGCGGCTGGATGCCCAAGAAATCTAGGGCAGAGATCTAACGGGATTGAATTACATGACCGAAGCAACACCGCCGTCAGGCCAGGTCCTCATTGTCGGCCCTGAGGAGGCCGCCAGCTATTGGCAGCCGGTGCCCGCCAATGGCTTCGTGCGCTGTGTGCTGCACCCGCAGGTCATCACCAGCGAAGCCCGATTTTCCATGGGAACGCAAACCGTTGCCGCCGGCTGTTACGTTCGCGAGCACACCCATGACCAGCATGAAGAGGTGATCCACGTGACGGCGGGACATGGCTTCGCCCGCATCGATGGTGTCGATCAGCCGCTTCAAACGGGCTCGACTGTCTTTGTCGGGAAGAACCGCAAGCACGGCTTTGTCGCGTCACCGGACGCCCCCATGACCTTTGTCTGGTTTCTGATGCCTGGAGGCCTCGAGGATTTCTTCGCGGCCATCGGACGGCCGCGGACTGTCGGCGAAGCAGCACCGCAGCCCTTCCCACGACCCAATAATGTGGCCGAGATCGAACGGCGCACCGTTTTCGGTTGGGCCGATAAAAGCCACGCCGCCAAAGGCGACGCGAAGACCTGAGAGCGTCGCCTTAGCCGTAAGCGCTTAGCGCGCCGCGTGGGTCGCGCGCGACAGATGAGCGCCGCCGCCGCGCGCATCGTCTGCTGTCGTGATGAAGGTCGCAATCGCCTGAGTGCGCCGTTCCACGCCGAGCTTACGCAGGATCGACGACACGTGGGACTTCACCGTGCCCTCGGAAATGCCGAGGTCATAGGCGATCTGCTTATTGAGCCGACCCCGGCTCATCAAATCGAGCACCCGGAACTGCTGGCCTGACAGCGTATCGAGACGGCGCGCTGCCGGCGCGTCGGAGGCTGATTCCGCCGTTGCCACCACCGGCCACCAGCTCTTGCCCTGCAGAACCGTGGCAATGGCCACGCGCAAGAGGTCGACCGGGGCATCGAGCGGGATCGCGCCGAGAGCGCCGCGTGCACGGGCCTCCTGAACCGGGCGCCGGTCAGCGTGATCAACGAGCACCATAAGGCGCGTGCCCTCCGGCAACGCGAGATCGTCCGCCCGCTCCAGCGTCGCAATCACCAGATCAGCGGCAGCAGCGGTTTTGAAAGTCACATCCTTGCGGGCATCGCGCACGAGGGCTGCGAGCGCATCAGCGACGATCGGCAGGTGATGATGGATCGAGACTGCGGCCGCGTTGGGATCGATGGCGTTGATCAACATGCACGGTCCTCCAAAAACTGGCGCCCAGAGTGGCGATGGCTTTGGCGATTAGCACTTTACCGGGACCCATCAAAATGCGAAATGTTGTACTGCGAAATTGCAAAAATTTTGCAATTCTATCCTTCGGTTGATACCGAATGACCTAGGCCATGTGGCGGGGGCGTGTAAGCCCGGTAGAGAATAGGGAGGGCCAATGTCGCGCAAGGTTTTCGTCGGTCCGGCGCTGCGCCGGCTTCGTGAGGGGACAGGCCTCACCCAAATGGCGTTTTCCCAGCGCCTCGGCCTCTCGGTCTCCTATCTGAACCAGATCGAGAACAACCAGCGCCCGGTGACCGCTAGCGTCTTGCTCGCTCTCGGCCAAACCTTCGGTGTCGATCTCGCAAGCTTTGCCGCTGATGACACCGACCGCTTGGTCTCCGACATGCGCGAGGCCTCCGCCGATCCCATGGTGTCCGAAGGGGCGCCTTCGGTCCAGGATTTGAAGCGGGTTGCCATCGATGCGCCGGCCTTCGCCCATGCCTTTTTGCGCTTGCATCAAACCGCGCGCCGTCTGCGTGAGCGCCTGCAAGCCGCGGGCGATGCGCCCTTGCCAAGCCTCGACCCCGACCAAAGCGAAACCGCGCTCGTGCCCTATGAAGAGGTGCGCGACTATTTCCACTATGTCGACAATTACCTCGATGATCTCGACCGCATGGCCGAGGACCTAAGCGAGCGATTGGGGCTGGTAGCGGCCACTGACCGGGCACAAGTGCTCGCCGGCCATTTGGCAACAAAGCACGGGATCACCGTCGATATCTCAGCCGATCTTGGCGGCCGAACGCTGGAGCGCCACGATCAGGGGTCACGCACCATCGTCTTGGATGCGGGTCTTGATCCGGCCTCCCGCGCCTTTCTCCTCGCCCATCGCATCGCGAGGCTCGATCATGGCGAGGCCTTGAACGCGCTGGTCGCCAAGGCAGGCTTTCGCTCGCGCGCGGCGGGCGACATCGCACGCGTCGCGCTCTCCAATTATTTCGCCGGCGCGCTCATTCTGCCCTATCGGCGCTTTCTCGCCTCCGCCCGCGAAG
>JBAWYY010000439.1:0-2872 GCA_037143285.1 Alphaproteobacteria bacterium
CCTCAAGCACCCGCATGCGACCACGCGCACCGTTTTTCTGCGCCACATTCAAGGATTGACGCATCATGGCGACCTTTAAGCCGATCGTGTTTTCCGGCATGCAGCCCTCCGGCGGCTTGCAACTCGGCAATTATCTCGGCGCGCTCGTGAACTGGGTCCGCATGCAGGAAACCCATGAGTGCATTTTCTGCGTCGTCGATATGCATGCGATCACGGTCTGGCAGGATCCTAAGGCGCTGCAGAATGCCATTCGCGAGGTGACGGCTGCCTATATCGCCAGCGGTGTCGATCCCAATCGCTCGATCATCTTCAATCAGAGCCAGGTGCATGAGCATGCGGAGCTTGGCTGGGTGTTCAATTGTATCGCCCGCATCGGCTGGATGAACCGCATGACGCAGTTCAAGGATAAGGCCGGCAAGGATCGCGAGAACGCCTCCCTTGGCCTCTTTGCCTATCCAAGCCTGATGGCGGCCGACATTCTGGCCTATCGCGCGACCCATGTGCCGGTCGGCGAGGACCAGAAGCAGCATTTGGAACTGACCCGTGACATCGCGATCAAGTTCAACAACGACTATGCCGAACGGATCGAAGCGCTCGGCTTCGGCGACGCGTTCTTCCCGATTACCGAACCTGTGATTACCGGCCCTGCCACGCGGGTGATGAGCCTACGCGACGGCACCAAGAAGATGTCGAAATCAGATCCGTCCGACTATTCGCGTATCAATCTGACCGATGATGCTGACACCATTGCGCAGAAGATTAGGAAGGCTCGCACCGACCCGGAAGCCCTGCCGAGCGAGGAAGAGGGCCTCAAAGGCCGGGCGGAGGCCGACAATCTTGTGGGTATCTTTGCAGCGCTTTCCGGACGCACGAAGGCCGATGTCCTTGCCGAATTTGGCGGCGGCCAGTTCTCCACGTTCAAAGTTGCGCTTGCCGATGTCGCGGTGGAAAAGCTCGCGCCCATTACTGCAGAGATGAAGCGTCTCGTGTCGGATCCGGCTGAGATTGATCGCCTTCTGTCCCATGGGGCTGCTCGTGCCCGCGCGATCGCCCGACCGACCATGGACGCTGTGAAGGATATCGTCGGCTTCGTGCGCTGATCACAGGTGCTCTCGACAGCGCCCGCACTTCGCCGCATGGTTCATGCCCCCTGCCCGTGATACCGGACTCTCATGCCAAACCCTCTGCGCGTCGGCCTATACGCCACTTGCCTTGTTGACCTGTTCCGGCCCTCCGTCGGCTTTGCGGCTGTGAAGCTGTTGGAAGCGAATGGCTGCGTCGTTGAGGTTCCAGCACAAACCTGCTGCGGCCAGCCCGCCTTCAATTCGGGGGATCGCCGCACCGCGCAGGATCTGGCGCTGCAGGTGATTGAAGCCTTTGAAGGCTATCACGCAGTTGTGGTGCCCTCCGGCTCATGCGGCGGCATGATTAAGCATCACTATCCCGAGCTTTTTGCTGACAACCCTAAGCTTTCAGCACGCGCCAATCGTCTTGCCGACAAGACCCATGAGCTGATGTCGTTTCTGGTCGACATTCTGGGTGTTACCCGGGTGGCGGCCGCTCACGAGGGCAGTGTCACCTATCACGATAGCTGCTCGGGCTTAAGGGAACTCGGCGTCAAGGATCAGCCGCGGAAACTACTCGCGAGTGTCGCTGGCCTGGATCTCGTCGAAATGCGCGACAGCGACGTCTGCTGTGGTTTTGGCGGCACCTTCTGCGTCAAATATCCCGATATCTCCAATACGATCGTTGAGAAGAAGGCCGCGGCCATTGAGGCCTCGGGGGCTAAGACCTTGCTCGCGGGCGATCTCGGCTGCCTCATGAATATGGCTGGCAAGCTCGCCCGGCAGGGCTCGTCCGTGGAGGTGCGGCATGTGGCGGAGATCCTTGCCGACATGACCGATGAACCGGCCATTGGCCGTGGCACCGAAGGACGTTGAGGAGAAGACCATGAGCGTCGCCATCACCTCTCCGAACTTTAAGGCCAATAGCGTCAAGGCCTTGGCTGATCCGCAGTTGCAGCAGGCCCTCTCGAAAGTCGAAGTCGGCTTCATCGAGAAGCGGGCCGTGGTTGCGGCCAAGCTCGACGAGTTCGAAGCGCTCCGCGATTCCGCAAAAGCGATCAAAGACCATACGCTGAGCAATCTCGACCTCTATTTGGAGGCCTATGAGCGAAAGGTAACCGAGGCCGGCGGCCATGTTCATTTCGCCGTGGATGCCAAGGAAGCGGTCGATACCGTGCTGGCCATTTGCGCCCGTCTCGGCGCGCGCACGGTCACGAAGGGCAAGAGCATGATCTCCGAGGAGATCGGCCTGAACGATGCTCTCGATGCCGCGGGCATTCAGCCTGTTGAGACCGATCTCGGCGAATACATCATCCAATTGCGCGGCGAGCACCCGAGCCACATCATTGCGCCTGCGGTTCACGTGACCAAAGAGCAGGTGGAGGCCGACTTCCGCCGTGCTCATACCCATCTTGATCCCGACCGCAATCTCGATGAGCCGACCGCCCTCCTGGCCGAAGCGCGCGGCGAGCTGCGGCAGAAATTTCTCTCCGCAGATGTTGGGATTACCGGCGCTAATTTCCTGATTGCCGAGACCGGCACCTCCATCATTGTCACCAATGAAGGCAATGGCGATCTGACCCAGACTCTGCCGCGCGCCCATATCGTGATCGCGTCCATCGAGAAGGTCGTGCCTACGCTTGAGGATGTGAGCCAGATCCTGCGCGTTCTCGCCCGCTCGGCGACCGGTCAGGAGATGAGCGTCTATACGACCTTCTCCACCGGCCCTCGCCGCCATGACGACCCCGACGGCCCCGGCGAATATCACGTGGTGATCCTCGACAACGGTCGCTCGGCCATGCTCGGCA
>JBAWYY010000440.1:0-2860 GCA_037143285.1 Alphaproteobacteria bacterium
AGCCGCCCGCCACCTGTTGCACCGTCCATGGCGCCGGAAACCGTCGCTCGCCCATGCGCTCGCTCGATAAGAACAAAAAGCGAACAAAAACACGCTTCGCGTAGGGGCGGCAAGGTCGATATCCCTAATTTGCCGACGGCGGCCAAAAGGCAGGAACCCCAGCCCGTCATTTCAACGGTTTGGTGTGGGCCCATCGTAGGCGCAACGGAAGCCAATATAGACGGCAAAAAAGCTTGCCACTTTCCACTGCGCACCGTCCGCGCGGGATTGCGCAGGCCCATACCACCAGGAGCCCCCAGCTGTAAGGGCATCGTCCCCGCGCCGGTCGGCGACCCATTCCCAGACATTGGCGCCCATGTCGTAAAGGCCGTTGATGCCGCGTTTGGTCGTGCCAACGGGGACATGGCGTTGCCGGCTCGTGTTCATGCCGCCAGGCGCTGAGCCGACAGCGTAGGGGTAGGTTTGACCCTTCACGAAGCCATCCGTTGGTGTATCACGCATCTCGGTGTAGGCGGCTTGTCGCCATTCGGCGAAGCTCGGCATGCGTCCACCGACATGGAGGCAATAATCGCGGGCCTCGCTCCAGGAAACGTGCACGGCCGGCTCGTTGTCGGGCGCGGGATCACCGTAGGGTGACACATAAGTCCAGCCAGGCCTACGGGTCCATCCCGAGGCAAACTCGTACCCGCCGCCTTCGCGCTCAGCGACGGTCTGGAGGCCGCGCGCTCTTGCAAAGGCTCGAAACTGGCCGATTGTCACTTCGGTGCGGTCGATGGCAAAATTGCCCAGGTGCACACGATCAGATGTCTGCGCAAGAACGGGCGTCGCAGCAAGAATAATGCTTGCTATGCCACAAGGGACAAGAAGTTTGACCGCCATTGTTATACCCGTGATCGCTGCGACGCCGCACCGTCCTGTCAATGATGGCACCACCCTTTGAGGAAATCGGGCCACAGATACCTCCAGTGCAGATCGAACCGGGACTAATTTGGCTTTCCAGGTCAATCCGACGGGGCGGACAGGCTCCTGGAGCCTCGAAAGGGCCGGTTATGACAAACCTAAATTGGAATCGGCTTGTGGTGCCGCTAGCAGTGATCGTACTCGCAATAATAGCCGCGCTCTCCGGCTATCGGTTGGAGGTTTCGCCGTCCGGTGGTCTGCGGTTTGAGCCGCCCCCGATCGCGTCCTCCATCCAAAAGTCTTGAGTTCTGCACGGCTTGGCTTGGCCGCTCCCTCTCTGTTGCGTAGACGCGAATGAGGTGCGAACTTGAGATCATGACAAGCGGATTGATTTTTTGGACATTAGACTGGGTGCCTGCGGGCGATGCGCCACGCGGCTTTGTTCGCGACCTGCGGCTGCGCTGGGCGGCAGAGGAAGCCGGCCTGCCGTATGAAATCCGCACCGTTCCTTTCAACGATCGAGCGACTAATCATCTCGACCGTCAGCCGTTTGGACAGGTGCCTTACCTTACAGATGGCGATGTCAGCATGTTCGAGAGCGGTGCGTGCCTCCTGCACATCGCTCGCCGCAGCGAGGCATTGATGCCGCGCGATGCCGTTGGCGAGGCGGATACCGCGCAATGGGTGGTGGCGGCGCTCAACTCGATTGAGATGGTGACGGTGCCTTGGTGGTTCCTGACCATTACGGGTCAGACAGAAAACGGCCTCGCCGGCTGGATGAACCAACGGCTTGCACACATGGAAGCGGTGTTAAGTGAGCGCCAGTGGCTCGCAGCAAATCGCTTTACTGTCGCTGACCTACTGATGGCGGATGTGCTGCGCGTCGGTCTTGTTCGCGCTTATGGCGAGCGTCCAGCGACAGAGGCCTACATCAAGCGCGTCATCGAGCGGCCCGCTTTCCGCAAAGCCCATGCCGACCAGATGGCGCACTTTGCAGCAGCCGATAAAACAAGAACCAAACAATTGGCTGGCAGATGACCCAAGTCGGGCGTTTAAGGTAGGCGCATAAATCTTGAGATTTGCGCATCGGGAGGCCACAATGGGCGCGTTCTGGTTAGGCATTTTAGGCGCCGCACGCTGGTTTAATCGAGTCAAGCACGCTTAGCGTGCATTAAATGATTGAAATGCGTAAAACGCTAAATCCTAATTAATCATTAAAAAATATTAGCCAAACTAAGAATAATCATTGTTATAAATGCCCTATTTAACCGCTTGTTAATAAGTATTGCCGCCTACCATAACGTCGGAAAGCAAAGAAATAACACATAATGCGGCGGGCAACCTGTTCCGTCATTCCCTCCCCGACATGCGGAACCGAGGCTAAAATGACAACCTGGCTGAACTCCATCAAACTCGCACCCAAGCTGCTTTCAGCGGTGATCTTCCTCGCGCTAGTCAGTGCAACCATAACCGTCATTGCGTTTCAGTCGATCTGGCGAGTGTCCGCCGCCGTTGAGTCCATGAAAGCAGCACAAGAGCGCACGCTTTCTGCCGGGCGAGCAACCTCAAACCTCTTATCCTACTTCCGGCATGTAGAGTTTCTGCCGAGCACGCTTAGCGAGGAAGCTCGACGTACCCATGAAGCCGAGGCCCACAACGAACTTAGACTACTTTTCATGCGTATCGATCAGCTAGAAAAATCAATCGTGACCGATGAGGGCCGGCGTGCAATCGTCGTCGCGCGCGATGCTCTTGCCAAGTATAAGATTGCGCATGATCAAATTGCGTCCATTTCTCGCGCGGGCGATTTCAATAGGGCACGCGCCCTGACGCTTGAGTATTCAACGACAGCAGATGCCGTCCGCAAAGAACTGCGCGGCATCGAAGAACGCGCGGTCGCTAGAGTTCATCTGCAAGTAAACCTAGCGAAGGCAGCTGAGAGTTCGGCGGAAAGTACGAT
>JBAWYY010000441.1:0-2844 GCA_037143285.1 Alphaproteobacteria bacterium
TGCCCCCACATCCCATTTCTGCCGACGCCATCCGGCGCCGGCCAACACGGCTCAACCCGTGACGCAGGCCGCAAAAGGCGCGGCAAAACCCCTCGATCCCAGCTTAACCGGAGCTTTGTCATGATCCATCGTCGTAAGTTTCTCCTGGCCTCCGGCGTCGCCGCCGGCGTCCTTTCGGCCCCCGGCGTCCTGCGCGCGCAGACGACCGTCGTGAAGATGGGCTCGCTGCGCCTCATCCACTCCATGCCGCCGCATTTCTACGAGCGCTTTCTGCCCGCCAATCTGAAGGTCGAGATCACCACTTTCGACAGCCCGACCGACGGCAAGAATGGCGTTGTCACCAAATCGGTGGACTTCGGCGCCTTCGGTATCGCAGCGGCAACGCTGGGTGCTGCTGCCGGCGAACCGGTGGTGGTTGTCGGTGCCTTCTCCAACAAGGGCATGGGCGTCATCGGCAAGGCCGGTTCGGACGTGAAGACGGTGAAGGATCTGCGCGGCAAGCGCATCGGCATCTGGCCGGGCTCCACGCAGGAGGTCTTCATCATGGAGCGCCTGCGCATGGAAGGCATGAGCATCCGCGACGTAACCGCGGTGCGCGTGCCCTTCGGCGAGATGCACGCCATGCTCTCGCGCGGCGATATCGACGCCTATGTGGGCGCCGAGCCGGGTCCGGGCCTCTCCATCACCTCTGGCGTCGGCCAACTGATCGAATATCCCTATGGCACCGCCATGGGCGGCCTCAACATGGTGTTCTGCACCCATGAGGACACGACGAAAGCCAACCCCGATCTGGTGCGCACCATGATGCGCGTGCACCGGCAGGCGGTGGAGTTCATGAACGCCAACAAGACGGCGGTTGCCGAACTGACGGTTGCGCGTCTTGGTGCCAACCGCACGGCTGTCGATCAGGCGCTCAACGCCAACAACATCGAATATGCTTGGCGCCTTGATCAGACCGTGCTGACCCATGCGCGGACCTATGCCCAGCAGATGCTGGAAATGCGCCAGATCCGTCAGCTGCCGAATTTCGACACCTTCCTCAACCCCCGCTTCTCCAACGAAGTGGCGAGTGCGTAAGGCGTCGCTGCGGACCGCCCTGCCCCCGAGGGGCGGTCCGCATCCCTTTTCTCTCGTCACGAGGCTTTGAGCCATGTCGATCGCAGACAGCACGACCGCGCCGAAAGCGCTGGCCGATGACAAGCCGGCGGGTCCGAGCGTTTGGCTGCGCGCGAAGCCCCTGGCGCTTGCGCTTATCGTGCCGGCCGCCCTCATGCTGTTCTGGCAAGTGGCGACCACGCTGCGCTGGACGAGGCTTATCCCGTCGCCCTTCGATGTCGCTGAAACCATGGTCGATTTCGCGGTGGGCGGCATCATCGATGACGCCTTTTCCGCGACCCTCGTCGTCCATCTCTTCGCCTCCATGAGCCGCGTCTATGGCGGCTTCCTGCTCGCTTGCGTCTTCGCCCTTCCGATTGGCCTGATGATCGGCCGTATCCCGGCGGTTCGCATGCTGCTCGACCCGTTCCTGCAGATCATGCGCCCGATCCCGGTGACGGCGTGGCTGCCGCTGTCGATGATCCTGTTCGGGCTTGGGCCGCGTTCGGCCTTCGCGCTCGTCTTTCTCGGCGCCTTCTATCCGATCCTGCTCAACACGATCTTCGGCGTGCGCAATGTCGACCCGAAGCTGTTTGAGGCAGCCTCCATGCTCGGCTGCACGGGCAATGCGCAGTTCTTTAAGGTGGTGCTGCCGGCAGCCCTTCCCTCGATCTTCACTGGCCTGCGGCTGGGGTTGGGCCTTGCCTGGTTCGTGATCGTGGTGGGCGAAATGACCGGCGTGCCCCAAGGGCTCGGCGCCGTCATCATGGATGCGCGTACCCTGTCGCGCACCGAACTCGTGATCTGCGGCATGATCGTCATCGGGATTGCCGGCTATATCTCCGACCGCATCGTGGTGATGATCGGAAACCGCTTGCTTGCTTGGAGCCCGCAGCACAATGGCTAGTCCCGTTCCTATCGTTGAGATCAAGCGGGTCACCAAGCAGTTTCGCTTGCAGGATCAGATCATCCACGCGCTTGCAGAAACCGATCTCACCATCGCCAAGGGCGAGTTTGTCTGCCTGATCGGTGCATCCGGCTGCGGCAAGTCGACGCTTCTGCGCATCATCGCAGGCTTCGAGCAACCGACCTCGGGCGACGCGCTGATGTGGGGCAAGCCCATTGACGGGCCGGACCCGACGCGCGGCATGGTGTTCCAGGACTATGCGCTGTTTCCCTGGCTGTCGGTGCGCGAGAATATCGGCTTCGGGCCGCAGTCGCGTGGATTAGCGCGCTCGCCGGTCAAGGAGACCGTGGACCGCTTCATCGACCTCGTCGGTCTCAATAAATTCGCCAATGCCTATCCCCACCAGCTCTCGGGCGGCATGAAACAGCGCGTGGCCATTGCCCGCGTGCTCGCCAATGATGCGGAAGTGGTGCTGATGGACGAACCCTTCGGCGCGCTCGACGCCATGACCCGCGAGCGGCTGCAAGATGAGCTCCTGGACATCTGGCAGCGCACGGGCCTCACCGTCGTCTTCGTCACCCACGCCATTGAGGAAGCGATTTTCTTGGCTGATCGCGTGGTGGTGATGGAGCCGGGGCCTGGGCGGATCGAGAGCGACAATATGATCACGATTGTCCGTCCGCGGGACGTGGCAAGTCCGGAATTCAATGATATCCGGCGTGTGCTCGGTGCCAAGCTGCACAGCCATCATGCCAAGAAAGTCGCCTGACCCCCATGCGTCCTGAACAACGTCTGCCCTATACCGCCGCCGTCGACCGGCCGCGCGTCGCTTTGCCCGATGG
>JBAWYY010000442.1:0-2837 GCA_037143285.1 Alphaproteobacteria bacterium
GATGCCGCCTTTGACGCAGGCGAGATCGCCGTCATCTCGGGCTTCCAGGGCGTCCATCAGGAGACCGGTCGGGTGACGACGCTCGGGCGCGGCGGCTCGGATACGTCAGCGGTTGCCATTGCCGCTGCCATCAAGGCCGAGCGATGCGACATCTATACCGACGTCGACGGCGTCTATACGACCGACCCCCGCATCGTGCCGAAAGCCAAGCGCCTCGATAAGGTCGGCTTTGAGGAGATGTTGGAAATGGCATCGCTCGGTTCGAAAGTGCTGCAGGTGCGCTCGGTCGAGCTCTCCATGCTCTATGGCGTGCGCACCTATGTGCGCTCGTCCTTCGACGACCCGACCAATCCCCAAATGGGCACCCTTATTTGTGACGAGGAAGAGATCGTGGAAAAACAGGTCGTGACCGGGATCGCCTTTTCCAAGGACGAGGCGCAGGTGAGTATCCGCGCGGTGGCCGATAAGCCTGGCATCGCCGCCGGTATTTTCATGCCGCTGGCGGAAGCCAATATCAATGTGGACATGATCGTCCAGAACGTCTCGGCGGATGGCGCCACCACCGACATCACTTTCACCTGTCCCGGTGTTGATCTTGAACGCGCCAAGCGCGTCCTGATGGAGGCAAAGCACACCATCGGCTTCAAGTCGCTGGAATCAGCCTCGGACATCACCAAAGTGTCCTGCATCGGCGTTGGCATGCGGAGCCACGCGGGCGTTGCCGCCATGGCCTTCAAGGCGCTTGCCGAAAAGGGCATCAATATCCGCGCCATCACCACCAGCGAGATCAAATTCTCGGTGCTGATTGATTCTGCCTATACCGAGCTTGCCGCCCGCACGCTGCACTCGCTCTATGGGCTGGACAAAATTGGATAAATCGCGACACAGGAGCGGGCCTTTCGAGGCCACAAGACCCTGTGTTAGACAAAGTCAGCCGCCATCCGAGACAGAAACGGGCCTGGCGCAACAACATACCCAAGGATCGGAGCCACGATGAGCGAGCGTCAAACGAGCTTCAGCTATGAAGACCTTTTGGCTTGTGGACGGGGCGAGCTTTTCGGCGCCGGCAATGCGCAGCTGCCCTTGCCGCCCATGCTGATGTTCGACCGCATCGTCTCCATCGGCGAAACCGGTGGCGCCAACAACAAGGGCCATATCGTGGCCGAACTTGATGTGAAGCCCGACCTCTGGTTCTTCGCCTGCCATTTCAAGGGCGATCCCGTCATGCCAGGCTGCCTTGGGCTCGATGCCCTCTGGCAGATGACCGGCTTTTTCTTGGGCTGGCTCGGTCTCCAGGGACGTGGCCGCGCGCTCGGCGTCGGTGAAGTGAAATTCTCCGAACAGGTGCTGCCGACCACGTCGAAAGTTGTCTACGGCGTCGACTTCAAGCGCATCTTCAAATCGAAGCTCAATCTCGGCATTGCCGACGGCTGGCTCGAGGCGGATGGCAAGCGTATCTATGAAGTGAAGGATATGCGCGTGGGCCTGTTCGGCTCGCCGGCGTAATCGTCAGTCCCATGCAGGACCGAAGGCAAGGCTCGATGGCACGCCATGACTGACCCCGAGAAGAGCCTCACCGGCCTCTGGCACGGCGTCTACAGCTATCCGCGCGAGACGCATCCGGTCTATTTCACGGCGACCCTGATCCAATCGGGCACCCATCTGTCTGGGTCGAGCCATGAGGCCGAGCAAGCCCTCGATGGGGCCCCGCTAACCCTTTATGCCATGCTTGACGGCACCCGCGCCGGCACCGACGTGCGCTTCACCAAGACCTATGACGGCTCGGGCGGCTGGGACCACGCAGTCGCCTATGAGGGCCGGCTTGATGACACAGCGACTGAAATCGATGGCGAATGGGTTATCCGGCCGCAGGGCGAGAAGCCGGGCTTGAGCGGCCGGTTCCTCATGATCAGATCGGCCGGCGCCAGCGAAAAAGCCGTGCGCGAGGCATTTGAGAAGGTGTGAACGGTCGTTTGCGGGATGGTGCCTCCCAGGCCCGTCCCCCTTGCGCGATGGCCGATCACAGTCCATGTCGAGGCGAAGCGGATCAATCCGCAGGATCGGGAGAGCGGGATGCGGCGGGTCGTCGTCACCGGGATGGGCATTGTATCGTCCATCGGCAATAACACCAATGAAGTGCTGGCCTCGCTTCGTGAAGCGAAGAGCGGAATCACGGCTGCGAGCGAATTCGTCGCTCACGGCTTCCGCAGCCAGGTCTATGGCGCGCCAACCCTTGACCCATCGGCCATCGTTGACCGGCGCGCGATGCGCTTCCATGGCGGCGGCTCTGCTTGGAACCATGTGGCCATGGATCAAGCGATCCTCGATTCCGGGCTTGAGGAAAAAGACATCGTCAACGAGCGCACCGGCATCATTATGGGCTCGGGCGGCCCGTCAACGCGTGCGCTGATCGATGCCTATGACAAGGCCTGTGAAACCGGCAATTCCAAGCGTGTTGGCCCCTTCGCCGTGCCGAAGGCCATGTCCTCAACAGCGTCGGCCACTCTTGCAACCTGGTTCAAGCTCAAGGGCGTGAACTATTCGATCTCGTCGGCCTGCGCGACCTCCAACCACTGCATCGGCAATGCCTATGAGCTGATCCAATGGGGCAAGCAGGACATCATTTTCGCCGGCGGCTGCGAGGAACTGGACTGGTCTCTGTCAGTCTTGTTCGACGCCATGGGCGCCATGTCGACCAAATATAACGCGACGCCTGCTACCGCTTCGCGCGCCTATGACGTCAACCGCGACGGCTTCGTCATTGCCGGCGGCGCTGGCGTCGTGGTGCTGGAAGAATATGAGCACGCCAAGGCCCGCGGCGCCAAAATCTATGGCGA
>JBAWYY010000443.1:0-2833 GCA_037143285.1 Alphaproteobacteria bacterium
ATGGGTGGCCCTCTGCTGCCTCGTTCGAACAACGCATTAAGGTCGCAGGCGATCTTCTCGCCTCCGCCGAGGCTGCCGGCCGGCCGGTCGCGCTCGCAAGCACCGCGAAGCCCGCGCTCGAGTTCGACATCACCTCCCCCGCCGTGATGCGTGAACGCCTGCGGTCGCTGGAGCCCTCACCCCATACCCCTGACCGCAAAGCCATTTTACCGGCGCTTCAGCGGTTTTTGACCGCCCAGCGCGAGGCTGAGATCGTCTGGCTCAGCGATGATATCGAGACGACGGTTGCGGGTGAAACCTTCGTAGCACGCTTGCGGGAGCTCGCCGGCGAGCGGCGTATCACGGTCTTCTCGGGCGGCACCCCGCCGGTGCTGGCCCTCTCGTCCGCCGCCAACACGGCCGGCGGCTTCGTAACATCCGTGCAGCGCGCTCAAGGCGGCGCTCAGATCCTTGGCCGTGTTCGCGCCACCGACACGCGCGGGTTGCCGCTTGGCGAAGTGCCGTTCTCGCTGGAGAGCGGCAAAACGGAGGTTGAGGTCCGCTTCGACCTGCCCGTTGAAATTCGCAATGAAATCACACGGCTCGATATCGTCTCCGAGCGCTCGGCAGGTGCTGTCCAACTAATCGATTCCCGCTGGCAGCGCCGCACCGTCGGCGTCATCTCCGGCGCGACGTCTGAGACCTCGCAGCCGCTATTGTCGCCCACCTATTATCTCGGCCGCGCGCTGGAGCCCTTTGCCGATATTCGCACTGTCGAGGGCGCTTCGCCCTCGGAGGCCGCCATTCGCTTTGTCGAGGGGCGCGTACCAATGATCGTGCTCACCGATGTGGGCACGGTGACGCCGCCCGCCCGCGAAGCGCTTTCTCGCTTCCTTGATGGCGGCGGCATCCTCCTGCGTTTCGCCGGCACTCGCCTTGCCGGCGCGCAAAATGACGATCTCGTTCCGGTGCGATTGCGCCGTGGCGGACGCCAATTGGGCGGCACGCTCTCGTGGGAGACGCCACAGGGTCTTGCCCCCTTCACCCGCGAGAGCCCCTTCGCCGATATCCCGGTGCCCGCCGATGTGCGCGTGCGCCGTCAAGTGCTGGCCGAACCCGATGGCCTCCTGGCCGATAAAACTTGGGCGCAATTGGCGGACGGAACCCCCTTGGTCACTGCCGAAAAGCGCGGTCGTGGCCTCCTCGTTCTGTTTCACATCACTGCCGACACGGCTTGGTCGGACCTGCCGCTCTCCGGCGCCTTCGTTGAAATGCTGAAGCGGGTCGCGGGGCTTTCCTCCGTCGGTCGCACCGCCAATGCGGAGGGCGGCCAAACCTTGCCCGGGGCGGCGCGAGCCAATGAGCGAATCGCTCCTTCGCGTGTCCTGGACGGCTTCGGCGCCTTCATTCGGCCACCGGCCACTGCCAAACCTTTGCCGACGACGTGGCAGCAGGCGGCCAGTTTTGACTTCCCGCCGGGATTTTATTGCCCGCCGGAAGCAACGCTTGCCGTTAATGCACTGACGGCCGAGGAAAAACTGAAGGTTTTGGACCTCGCCCCCTTGAACGCCGTGGTTGAACGGTATCGAGTGGGAGAACCGACGGATTTAAGGGCGCCGCTTGTGATTGCCGCTTTGATCTTGCTCCTGGTCGACGGCATCGCGGTCTTCGTGATCGCGGGCGGACTGGCGCGATTGACCGCGCGGACGGCCGCAAGGGGAGCGCTGACATTGGCGCTTGCTGTCCTGATCACAGGCTTCGTCGCCTCGCAGAGCGAAGCGCAAACCCGCCGAGAGACCCCGCGCGCTCCAATTGCCACCGGCAATGCTGCCGATGACGCCGCCATCCGTGCGATCCAAGCGACCCGGCTTGCCTATGTGGTCACCGGCTCGCGCGAGGTGGATGAAGTGAGCCGAGCGGGCCTTGATGGCCTCACCCGATTCCTCTCGGCACGCACAGCGCTTGAACCCGCAAGCCCCCTTGCAGTGGATATTGCCCGCGATGAATTGTCGTTCTTCCCGATGCTCTATTGGCCGATTGTGCCGGGGGCCGAAGAGCCGAGCCCGCAAGCCCTCCTCAAGCTCGATGCCTATATGAAACAGGGCGGCATGGTGGTCTTCGACACGCGCGACGCGCTGACCGCAAGGCCCGGCCAAGTGTCGCCGGCCCAGACGACGCTGCGCCGCATTCTCGCCGGCCTCGACATTCCCGAACTGGAGCCCGTGCCGAAGGACCATGTGCTCGGCAAAGCCTTCTTCATTCTGCGCGATTTCCCCGGTCGCTATGCGGGCGCCACCATGTGGATCGAGGCGGCCCCGCCACCGACCGAGGACGAAGCCTCGCGGCCTGCGCGGGCGACCGACGGCGTATCGCCCATCGTCATCACCGGCAATGATCTCGCCGGCGCTTGGGCTGTGGATCGTCAGGGCAATCCGCTCCTCCCCGTCAATGGCGACAACCGCCAGCGGGAACTCGCCAATCGGGTGGGCGTCAATCTCGTGATGTACGCGCTCACTGGCAACTACAAGACCGATCAGGTGCATGTGCCAGCCCTCCTCGAACGGCTCGGGAACTGACCCATGTCCTTTGGCGTCGTCTGGTCCCCCCTCGTTCCCTTCTTCGTTCTGATCATCGCAGCGCTTGCGGCGCTGGCGCTGGCGGTGCTCCTCATCGTCTCGCGCACACGCGGCACGTGGTGGCGGATCGCCGCCATGGCGCTCGCCCTTCTCGCCATGGGCAATCCCGTCTTCACCCAAGAAGATCGCGATCCCCTGCGCACCGTCGTTGCGGTCGTGATCGATAAATCGGCAAGCCAATCGCTCGCTGATCGCGCGCGCATCACGGAAGAAGCCCG